>NZ_JBFTLX010000190.1:0-13944 GCF_056396665.1 Cupriavidus sp. 05T313
GGTGCACGTGTACAACGAYGGCTCGGTACTGGTGAACCACGGCGGCACRGARATGGGCCAGGGCCTGAACACCAAGGTGGCGATGGTGGTGGCGCACGAACTCGGCATCCGCCTGGAACGCGTGCGCGTCACCGCCACGGATACGAGCAAGGTGGCCAACACCTCGGCCACCGCCGCGTCCACCGGCACCGACCTGAACGGCAAGGCCGCCCAGGACGCGGCGCGGCAGATCCGCGAGCGGCTGGCTGCCTTTGCCGCGCGCCAGGCTGGCGTGGACGCGGACAGCGTGCAGTTCGGCGACGACCTGGTGGTGGCGGGCGAACTGCGCCTTGACTTCAGCGACCTGGCACGCCAGGCCTACGTGTCGCGCGTGCAGTTGTGGTCCGATGGTTTCTACACCACGCCCAAGCTGTACTGGGACCAGTCCAGGCTGCAGGGCCGGCCCTTCTACTACTACGCCTATGGCGCGGCCTGTTCCGAAGTGCTGGTGGACACGCTCACCGGCGAATGGCGCCTGTTGCGCGCGGACGTGCTGCACGATGCCGGCCGCTCCCTCAACCCGGCCATCGATATCGGCCAGGTCGAAGGTGGCTTTATCCAGGGCATGGGCTGGCTGACCACCGAGGAATTGTGGTGGAACAAGGATGGCAAGCTGATGACGCATGCGCCTTCGACCTACAAGATCCCGACCGTCAACGACTGCCCGGAAGCGTTCACCGTGCGGCTGTTCGAGAACGACAACGCGGAAGACAGCATCCATCGCTCGAAGGCGGTGGGCGAGCCGCCGCTGCTGCTGCCGTTCTCGGTGTTCTTCGCCATTCGCGATGCGGTGGCCAGCGTCGGGGATTACAAGGTGAACCCGCCGCTGGTGGCGCCTGCGACGAGCGAGGCGATCCTGGATGCGGTGGATGCCGTGCGGGTGGCTGCGCCGGTAGTGCAGTGAGCCGCACCCTCTGACACCGTAGCGACGTAACCAGCCTCACCAAAAGCATCAACCTAAAAAGGCATCACCATGCAGGACGCGCCCCTCAAACCCTTCCGCTTCGCCGACGCCACCCGCCTGGTGCGCGCCGGCGTGCCGGTGGCGATGGTCACCATCGCCGAAGTCAGAGGCTCGGCCCCGCGCGAGGCGGGCGTGCGCATGCTGGTGACCGCCGACGACCTGGTGGGCACCATCGGCGGCGGCCATCTGGAGTGGCGCGGCATGGAGATCGCGCGCACCATGCTGGCCGAGCGCGATGCGACGCGGCAGATCGTGCGCATCCCCCTGGGCCCGGCCCTGGGCCAATGCTGCGGCGGCGTGGTCCAGCTCGCCTTCGAGGTGCTGGGCGAGCCCGACCTGCCCTGGCTCGATGCGGTGCAGGCCGCCTTCTCCGCCGGCCGCGCGCTCACGCGCACCGTGCCGGCGGCCGGTCCGGTGCGGCACGCGGCGGCGCAGGCGGTCACGCCCTCGGTGAGCTTGCAAACCGATGGCGCCTGGACCGACGTCATGGTGCCCGATGAACTGCAGGTGGTGCTGTTCGGCGCCGGCCACGTTGGCCATGCGCTGGTCAAGGTGCTGGCCAACCTGCCGTGCCGGGTGCACTGGGTGGATGAGCGCGACACCTTGTTCCCGCCGGGCCTGCCCGACAACGTCACCCCGGAAGCCACGGATATCCCCGAAGCGGTGGTCGACCATGCCCCGGCCGGCAGCTATTTCCTGGTGATGACGCACAGCCACGCCCTGGACCAGACGCTGTGCGAGCGGATCTTGCGGCGCAATGACTTTGCCTATTTCGGCCTGATCGGTTCCAAGACCAAGCGCGCGCGCTTCGAGCATCGCATGGCGGAGCACGGGATTGACCCTGCCCGCTTTGCGGAAATGACGTGCCCGATGGGCGTCTCCGGCATCACGGACAAGGCTCCGGCTATGATTGCGGTTGCCATCGTCGCCCAGTTGCTGCAGGTTCGCGACCAGCGTCTCGCCCATCTGGGCGCGCTGAGCGCCAACCGCGGCGGCCAGGCGGCGAACACGACGCAAACCAAGACCGCAAAAGGAACCCCATGACGCTCGATGCCGCGCTCGCAGACCGTATCCGCCTGACGCCCAAGGCAGAACTGCACGTCCATATCGAAGGCACGCTCGAGCCCGAGCTGATCTTCCGGCTGGCCCAGCACAACAAGGTCAAGCTGCCGTATGCCAGCGTGGAATCCCTGCGCGAAGCCTACGCCTTCACCGACCTGCAATCCTTCCTTGACATTTACTACGCCGGCGCCAGCGTGCTGCTGACCGAGGACGATTTCTTCGACATGACGATGGCCTACGTGCAGCGCGCCGTAGCCGACAACGTGCGCCACGCCGAGATCTTCTTCGACCCGCAGACCCACACCGCGCGCGGCGTGCCCATCGGCGTGGTGATCGACGGCATCTCCGACGCGCTGGCCCAGGCCCGCACCCAGTTCGATTTCTCCAGCAGCCTGATCCTCTGCTTCCTGCGCCACCTGTCCGAGGAAGACGCCTTCGCCACGCTGGAAGCGGCGCTGCCCTACCGCGACCGTTTCGTCGGCGTGGGCCTGGATTCCTCCGAGCAGGGCAACCCGCCGGAGAAGTTCGCCCGCGTCTTCGCCCGCGCCCGCGAGCTGGGCCTGCGGCTGGTGGCGCACGCCGGCGAGGAAGGCCCGGCGCAGTATGTCACGGACGCGCTCGACATCCTCAAGGTGGAACGCATCGACCACGGCGTGCGCGCCATCGACGACCCCGCCCTGGTGGCGCGGCTGGCCCGCGAGCGCGTGGCGCTGACGGTGTGCCCGCTGTCCAACCAGAAGCTCAAGGTCTATCCCGACCTGCGCGACCACTCGCTGCACCGCCTGCTGGAAGCCGGCGTGCTGGTCACGCTGCACTCCGACGACCCCGCCTATTTCGGCGGCTATATGAACGCCAACTGGGAAGCCACCTTCGAAGCCCTGCCGCTGACCGCGGACGACGGCCACAAGCTGGCGCGCAATAGTTTCGAGGCGTCCTTCCTGCCCGCCACGCAGAAGGCCGCCTTCCTCGCCGAAGTCGACCACTTCTGGCAATCCCCCCTGCCCGCGACGGCCTCCACGGCCTGAGCGCGGTTCACACCAAGATGCCGGCGCGCCACGCGCGCGCCGGCGCATGACGAGACATCGCTATGACGACCACGCCCCCCAACCCGTCCATCACCCGCGCCATCCGTGGCCGCGTGCTGCACTTCCTGCGCGATCCGCAGTTTCATGACGACGCGTATCAGTATTGGGAAGACGGGGTGCTGGTTGTCACCGCCGGGCATGTCGCCGCGGTCGGCGACTACGCCGAGCTGGCCGCGCAGATCCCGGCCGGCGCCGAAGTGATCGACCGCCGCGGCAAGCTGATCGTGCCCGGTTTTATCGACACCCACGTGCATTACCCGCAGACCGACATCATCGCCTCGCCCTCGCCCGGCCTGCTGCACTGGCTGGAAACCTACACCTTCCCCGAGGAGCGCCGCTTCGCCGAGCCGGAGTACGCTGCGGCGGTGGCAGGCTTCTTTGCCGACGAGCTGCTGCGCAACGGCACCACCAGCGCCGTGGCCTGGAGCACCGTGCACACGGCCTCGGCCGACGCGCTGTTCGCCGAAGCGGACCGGCGCAACCTGCGCCTGGTGACCGGCAAGGTGCTGATGGACCGCAACTGCCCCGAATTCCTGCGCGACACCGCCGAGTCCGGCGCGCGCGATTCGGCTGACCTGATCTCGCGCTGGCACGGCAAGAACCGCCTGTCGTACGCGATCACGCCGCGCTTCGCGCCGACCTCCAGCGAGGCGCAACTGGCTGCCTGCGGCGAACTGGCCAAGGCCTATCCCGACGCCTATATCCAGACCCATGTGGCGGAAAACCGCGACGAAGTGAAGTGGGTTGCCGAACTGTTCCCGCAGGCGCGCAGCTATCTCGATATCTACGATCACTACGGCCTGCTGCGTCCGGGCGCGTTCTACGGCCACGCCATCTACCTCGACCAGGACGACCGCAAGCGCCTGGCCGACAGTGGCGCCGCGGTGGCGCACTGCCCCACCTCCAACCTGTTCCTGGGCAGCGGCTTCTACGACTTCCACCAGTCCGACGCCTATCGCCTCAACGTGACGCTGGCCACCGACGTGGGCGGCGGCACCTCGTTCTCGATGCTGCGCACCATGAATGCCGCGCACAAGGTGGCGCGCATGGGCGGCTATCACCTCACCGCGCTGCGCATGTTCTACCTGGCCACCCGCGCCGCCGCCGATGCGCTGGGCTGGAGCGAGCGCGTGGGCAGCTTCACGCCGGGCTGCGAGGCCGACTTCATCGTGCTCGATCCGCAGGCCACGCCGCTGATCGCCCGCCGCAGCGAGCGCTCGGAGACGCTGGAAGAGCAACTGTTCGCCTTCGCCATGCTGGGCGACGATC
The DNA here is from genome assembly GCF_056396665.1 of Cupriavidus sp. 05T313. Lineage (NCBI taxonomy): Bacteria > Pseudomonadati > Pseudomonadota > Betaproteobacteria > Burkholderiales > Burkholderiaceae > Cupriavidus > Cupriavidus sp. 05T313. The sequence continues at coordinate 4,420 of NZ_JBFTLX010000190.1, forward strand.
GTGTGATCGATGAGGTCTATGTGATGGGCGAGCCGGCAAGCGCGTCGGCCTCCGTCGCGCATTAATCATCACTTTCCACCGGGAAGCACCGGGTCCTGGCCACGCCGGCTTGACCCGGATCAACACCCCTGTCACGCAATCCTTCTAAGCTGTCACACCGTCGGCCCCCTGTGGCCGTGCATCGCCAGTCCCGGGCACAGCCAGGTGCCCGACCCCGCGTTCGACAACTGAAGGTTTTTGAATGATTGCCACGCAGCAAGCCCCCTTTCCGGAGCCGATTTCCCCTGAAGCGCCCCTGCCCTCGCGCAAGATCATCCGCGGCTGGCTGATCCCGCTGGGTCAGCGCAGCACCTCGCGCGCGCTGGCGCTGTTCGCGCTGGATACGGCGCTGTTCGTGGCCGCGCTGGCCGGGGTGGTGATGTTCTCCCACTGGCTCGCCAAGCTGGCGGCGGGCGTGCTGACCGGCATCATCATCGCCCGCCTGTTCATCATCGGCCACGATGCCTGCCACCAGAGCCTGACGCCCCGGCGCGGCCTCAACAAATGGCTGGGGCGGCTGACCTTCCTGCCGTCGCTCACGCCCTACAGCCTGTGGGAAGTCGGCCATAACGTGGTCCACCACGGCTATTCCAACCTCAAGGGCTTCGACTTCGTCTGGGCACCCTACTCGCTCGAGGAATTCCAGACGCTGCCGCGCTGGCGCCGCGCGCTGGAGCGCGTCTACCGCAACGGCTTCGGCGCGGGCCTGTACTACCTGGTCGAGATCTGGTGGTTCAAGATGTTCTTCCCCAGCCGCCGCCAGATGCCCACGCGCCGTGCTGTCTTCATGTGGGACTGCACGCTGGTGGCGATCTTCGGCGCCGCCTGGATCGGCGCGCTGGCCTGGCTGGCGGTGGCCAGCGGCCAGTCGGTCGCGCTGCTGGTGGGCCTGGGCTTCGTCGTGCCCTTCCTGGTATGGAATTTCACCGTGGGCTTCGTGCTCTATGTGCACCACACCCATACCAGCGTGGCCTGGTACGAGACCAAGACCATGTGGGCACGCGCCCAGCCTTTCGTCTCCACCACCGTGCACCTGCGCTTCCGCTACGGCATCGGCGCGGCCCTGCATCACATCATGGAGCACACCGCCCATCACGTTGACATGAGCGTGCCGCTGTACCGCCTCAAGCGCGCGCAGGCGCTGCTCGAACACGCGCTGCCGGGCCGCATCATCATCCAGAACTTCACCTGGCGCTGGTACTTCCAGACCGCGCGCCGCTGCAAGCTGTACGACTTCAAGGCGCTGTGCTGGACGGACTTCCGGGGCCGGCAGACCAGCGTCAACGCGCCCGTGCCGGCATAAGCGCCGCGCCCCGGCCAGCCGCCGGGGTTACTTCGGCTGCGCGGCCGCCTTGCCGCTGACCTCCGCCATGCGCGCCCGCATGGCATCGGCCGAACCGATCTGGTGGAACAGCGGGCCGCCCGGCGCAAAGCTGTCGGCCGTCGCCAGCCGCCCGATCACCACCGGTTCGAAGCCGGCATCCCGCACCAGTTGCTCGCCAACGCGCAGCGCGGCGGGATCATCARCCGCGATCGGCACGGCAATCAGCCCTTCGGCGCGGTGATGCTCGCTCGCGAATTTGGTGGCGCCCATGAAGTTGAAGGCACGAACGATGCGCGCGCCGCGCAGGTACTTTGCGGTGGTAATGCCGATGCCCTTGCGTGCCGCCTCTTCCGCGATGGCGCCATCGCGCGCCCGGATGGCATTGGTCGCATCCACCACGATCTTGCCGGCAAAGGCCTTGCCATGCTCGGCGGCGATATCGGGCAAGGCCTTGTATGGAACGGCCAGGAAAATCACCTTGGAAAAGGCCAGCGCCTCGGCCACCGTGCCCGCGCGGGCGAGCGGGCCGAGCTTGTCGACGAGCGGCTTGAGCTCTTCCGGATGACGCGAGGAGAACATCACAGGATGTCCCGCGCGCACCCACAAGCCGCCGACCGTTCCTCCGATACGGCCGGAGCCGATCACACCGATGGGAATCGGGCCGCCATCCCGGCTCGCCTGCGCACGCAAGCGCGCGGGCAACACGCCCAGCGCGAGCAGGGCAAAACCGAGACTGCCGCTTAGCAAGCGGCGGCGCCGGTCAACCGTACCGGCCTGACCGGCGCAAGCCACGGCGGCGGCCCCGGCGAAGCCGGTGCGCTCCGCACGGCTAGGCCTGAAGACGGGACGATCGGGAAACGGCATGGCGAACTCCTCGATCCGGTGAGGATCACGATGCTGCGACACAGCAAAACGGAGCGCCACGCCTTTCGGAAAGCCCGGTGCGTGGCGAAGCGCTCTCGGGGGCACCTTCAAACTCTAGGCGAAAAATGCAGCGCCCGCGACAAACCGCCTGCGCGGCAGCCGGTTCGATTTGGCATGCGCCGGGCCGTGCACTACAGTAAGTATCACTTGCATCACCCTGGACGGCGTCGGCGTGCGCGATGCCTTGGTGACCGTGCGCCGGAATCCGTGCGCTTGCGTCCTTGTCCTCACGGAGAAGGTAATGCTCCCCGCCCTCCCCCGACCGCGCAGCCCAGGCCTGGCGCACGCAGCGCGGCGAACGGCGGCGAGGTGCGCACTGCTGGCGCTGGCCGCGGGCGCTCCGGTGGTTCTGGCCGCCGAAACGCCGCGGGACTTGCCCGCCGACGAGGTGCACAACCTCAAGGAAGTCACCGTGGTCGCGCCCGCGCCGCTGCCCTCGTTCTCCATCCCGCGCGAGGCGTTTCCCGGCAATGTGCAGACCGCCACGGATGCCGACATGGAGCGCGCCAAATCCGGCAACCTGTCATCGTTCCTCGGCGAGAACATGGAGAGCGTCGTGATCAACGATGTGCAAGGCAACCCGTACCTGAAGGACATCCTCTACCGCGGCTACCGGCTCTCGTCCACCCTTGGCGCGGGCCAGGGCCTGGCGCTCTACCTCGACGGCGTACGCCAGAATTCGGCGCTGGGCGACGTGGTCGACTGGACCGCGATCCCCGAGGCCGCCATCAGCACCATTACGCTGGTGCCGGGCAGCAATCCGCTGTACGGGCTCAACGCGCTCGGCGGCGCGCTGGCGCTGACCACCAAGTCCGGCGAGACACACCCCGGCGTGGAAGCCGACCTGAGCGTCGGCAGCCACGGCCGCGCGCGGCTGGATGTCAGCGCCGGGCAGATGCTGGGCGACGGCTGGCACGCCTTCGTCGCGGGCACGGGGTTCCGGGAGGACGGATGGCGCGAACTTTCCGGCAGCTGGCTGGGCAATCTCTTCGCCAAGGTAGGCCGCTCCACCACGGACACGCAATGGAGCGTGAGCCTGCTTGGCAGCACCAGCAGCCTGTCCGGCAACGGCTTGGTTCCCGACAGCATCTATGGCGTCCAGCGCAATGCCATCTACACCGCGCCGGACATCGCGCGCACACGCGCGTTCCAGGCGACGCTGAACGGCGCACACCAATTCAATGCCGAAGACCAGCTGGCACTGACCGCCTATCTGCGCGTGGGGCGCGCGCAGGCAACCACGGGCGACGTCAGCGACGCCTACCTGGACCGCCTGCTCGACTGCCAGGGCAACGCCGGCGACGACGGGTGCCAGCCCGGCAATGCGCCTGCCAACGCCGTGTTCAATACCTCGACCGTCAACACGCATGACTATGGCCTGTCCGCGCAGTGGTCGCATACCGGCGACATCCACAGCGCGGTACTGGGCGCCGCGGCCGCGCTGAGCCGCGCCGCGTACCGCCAGGACACACAGCCGGCCACATTCAACGCAGATCGCGTGGCGGTGGCGGACCCCGCTTCCTCGCCCACCACCGCGGCCTCGCTCGATGGCCGTACCACCACCTTCAGCCTGTATGCATCGGACACCATCAAGCTGTTGCCGCACAGTTATCTCACCGCGAGCGCACGCTGGAACACTTCGCGCACGCGCACCGAGATGACGTTGCCGAATGCCTCCGACGAGAGCTTCACGTTCTCGCGGCTCAACCCCGCGCTCGGCCTCTCGCACCAGTTGCTGAGCGGTCTCACCGTTTTCGCCTCGGCCTCGCAGGGCACGCGCATGCCCACCGCCATCGAGCTTGGCTGCGCCGACCCGGCCAATGCCTGCCAGTTGCCCACCGGCCTGCAGGCCGATCCTTACCTGCGGCAGGTGGTGTCGCGCACGTACGAATTCGGCGGCCGCTGGAAAGCCGCCGATGCCACCGACCTGACGCTGGCGCTGTACCGCAGCGACAACCGCGACGACATCCTGTTCGAGCGCTCGCCGGTCAGCCCGCTCGGCTTCTTCACGAACTTTCCCAAGACCCGCAGCCAGGGCCTGGAACTCGGCCTGCGCCAGCGTCTTGGCCGTCTGACGCTGCGCGCCGGCTACAGCTACCTGCAAGCCACCTACCAGGCCGACGGCCAGATCCAGACGCCGTTCGCGGCGCCCGTCAATGTGCGTCCCGGCACCCGCATGGCCGGCGTGCCGCTGCACAGTTTCAAGCTCGGCGTGGACTGGCGGGCAACGGACTCCGTCACGCTCGGCGGTTCCATGATTGTTTCCTCCTCGCGGCCCGTTGCCGGCAACGAAGACGGTGCATTGACCGCGCAGGATCCGCGTCTCGCCAGTACCGCCGGCTTCGCCCTGTTCAACCTGCGCGCGAGCTGGCAGGTCGACCCGCGCTGGCAGCTCTATGCGCGGGTGGACAATGTATTCGACCGCCGCTATGAAACCTATGGACAAGCAGGCCTCAGTGTATTTCCCGGCGGCACGCTGCTGCAGCCCGGCGCGTCGGTGCCGACCGAGCGCTTCGTCGCGCCGGGCGCGCCGCGTCTGTTCCTGGTGGGGGTGCGCTACGAATGGGATGGGCGTTAGCGGCTGCGGGCGCACCGAAAGTCCTTGGCAGCGACCACACCCTCGCCAAGAATAGAGCGACGCAGGGTTGCCATCCCGGGATGGCATGAAGCCGGCCGTCACGGCGAGCAACGCAATCGGGAGGCGCGCATGGCCACGGAAAAGGGATATCGCTGGCCGGGCCGGACCACGCTGGCGCTGTGTGCCGCGCTCGCCTGCGCCGCGTGCGCGTGGCGCGCACAGACGCCTGTCTCCCAGCCCGCCACGGCCTATGTATCCAGCGAGACCGGCGGCATCGCGGTGATTGACCTCGGCCGGCTCGAAGTCGCGCGCACCCTGGACACCGGCGGCAAGGGTCCGCGCGGCATCGGCATCAGCGCGGATGGCCGCTACCTGCTGGCCGCCAACAAGGGCACCAGCGACCTTTCCGTCATCGACGCGCGCGACGGCCAACTGGTCAGGCGCATACCGATCGGCAAGAACCCGGAATTCGTGCGCGTGTCCGGCGGGCAGGCCTTCGTCACCTACGAGCCCGGCGAACGCAACGGGCCACCCGGAGCGGAACCCGCGCCGGAAGCCGGCAAGCCAGCCAAGGCCGGCGACGGCGCCCCGGTCCCGGCGGAAATCGCGGTGATCGATCTCAAGGACTGGCGCGTCACGCGCGCCATCCCCAGCGGGCTGGAAACCGAAGGCATCGAATTCTCGCCGGACGCTCGCCTGCTGCTGGTCACCAACGAGGGCGACGACACCGTCTCGGTCTACGAGCGCGCCAGCGGCCGCCGCCTCAATCTGCTCAAGACGCCGCCGGGATCGCGGCCACGCGGCATCAAGGTGAGCCCGGATGGGCGGCGCTATATCGTCACGCTCGAATCGGCGAACGCATTCCTGGTGCTCGACGCGGCCGACTACCGCATCCTGCGCACGGTGCCGACACGCGCCGGGCCCTACGGGGTCGCGTTCGACCGCGCCGGCGAACGCCTGTTCGTCGCGGCCTCGCGTGCCGACACCATCCAGGTCTTCGATGCGGGCAGCTATGAAAATATCGCCAACATCGCTACGGGCAAGCGCTGCTGGCATTTCAGCTTCACCCCCGACGACGCGCGGCTGCTGATCGCCTGCGGCCGCTCGAACGCGGTCTATGTGGTGGACGCGCGCAGCTACCAGCCGCTGCGGGAAATCGCCGGCGTCGCGCTGACCTGGGGCATCGTCACCTACCCGAAAAGCCCCGGGACGCTGGATGCGCCATGAACGCCGAGGCACACGATGTCTCATCGCGCCAGCGTCCGTGGATCGCCCGCATATAGGCCGAAAGGCCAATTGACGCACCAGGGAATCGCGGACAAAGTGAATCAGTCTGGAGCGCAATTCCATGTCGAGACTGGCTCAGGGGCCCGCATGACCCTCCTTCGGCGCGTCGTCAGAATGCTCTTGCCGGCTACGCTTCCGTGGCTCATGGCCGCCGGTTTGCCGGCGCATGCCGCGGACGGCGATACGCTTGCGCAGGCCAGGGCGCGCGGCACGCTGCGCTGCGGCGTCAGCGAAGGCATTGCAGGGTTCTCGGCGAAGGATGCCTCGGGCCGCTGGTCAGGCATCGATGCCGATTTCTGCCGCGCCGTAGCGGCCGCGGCCCTCGGCCAGGCGGACAAGGTGACATTCGTTCCGCTGAAGGCTTCAGGCAGGTTCCCGGCACTGCGCACCGGCGTGGTGGACCTGCTCAGCCGCAACACCACGTGGACCCTGGCGCGCGAGAGCACGCTGCGCGTGCAATTCGCCGGCATTCTCTATTACGACGGCCAGGCGTTCATGGTGTCCAGGCAAAACGGCATCCGGTCGATTGCGGGACTCGATCACGCCACGGTCTGCGTCGAAAAGGGCACGTCCAGCGAAGACCATCTGGCGACCTACTCCGCAGCGAATCGCCTGAGCGTGAAACCGCTCGTCGTGGACTCCGCGACGGAGGTGGCCGACGCCTTTTTCTCGGGGCGCTGCAGCGCCTACACTGCCGACGCGTCCCAACTTGCGGCCGCGCGCCTGCGCGTCCGGGACGGGTCGCAAGCCTATGCCATCCTGCCCGAGCGGATATCGAAAGAGCCGCACGGTCCGGTCGTGCGCAACGACGACCAGCGCTGGCTGACGCTCGTCCGTTGGGTACTCTTCTCGCTCATTGCCGCGGAAGAAGCCGGGATCACGCAAGCCGACGCGAGCGAACACATGCGGAATCCAGCGGTGGCCCGCGCATTCGAAGCCGGCGCGGACGCCAGCCAGGCGCTCGGCGTCGAGCCCGGCTGGGCCGCGCGCGCGGTGCAGAGCGTGGGCAACTACGGAGAAATGTTCGATCGCAATCTCGGCGCGCAAAGCCCGCTCGGTCTCGAACGCGGACTTAACCGGCTCTGGACGCAGGGTGGCCTGATGTACGCGCCACCGGTGCGCTAGGTCCCATCGATGCAACGGGCAGCGGAGGCCGCCGCATGAGCGAACTGCAGATCTACATCGTCCTTGGCGTATTCGGGGCCGTGATTCTCACCATCGCCTTCAACCTGCTGGACATGGCGGTGGCTGCCCTGGTCGGCGTGTGCATCCTGATCTCCCTGGGGATCCTGAACGAGCAGGATCTGCTGAGCGCCACCCGCACCTCCGGCGGCCCCATCAGTCTGCTGTTCGGTGGCATGGTGGTGGCGCGGATCCTGTCCACCACCGGTCTCTTCGACCGCATCGGCGACCTGTACCTGAGTGCCACGGGCGGAAGCGGYAGACGGTTCCTGCTGTTGCTGATCGCGCTGGTCGCGCCCCTGTGCGCCTTCCTGCCGAACGCGACCACGGTCATCCTGATCGCACCCATCATCATCCGGGTTGCCATCGCCCTCGAAGTGGACTTTGTCGGACCAATGGTGCTGACCGCCATCGTGAGCAATTCCGCAGGCCTGCTGACGCTGGTGGGAGACCCGGCGACATTTCTCGTGGGCAGTTCCATCGGCATGACGTTTGGCGAGTACCTTCACCGCGTGAGCCTGGGCGGCGTCATCGCCTTGCTCGTCATCGTCCCGCTATTGCCGCTCCTGATGCCGGACCTGTGGCGCCTGCGGCGTCCGCTGCCGCCGCGCGCGCAGCTGCGCAAGCTCGAGCGGCCCATCTACGCGGCGCTCTCGCTCGCCGTCCTGTTGACAATGGTGGCGCTGTTCGTTTTCGGCGAGTACCTGCCCACGCGGCTCGTGCCGCCCACGGTCGCGCTGATCGCCAGCGCCCTTGCCCTGCTGGTCGGATATGAAGCCCGCTTCGAGCCGACCGACAGCGTGCTGCGGGACGTCGACTGGAAAACCCTGTTGTTCCTTGGGTGCATCTTCTGCCTGGTGCAAGCGGTGACCAAGACGGGACTGATCCAGGTCATGGCGCTGAAGCTCCAGGATTCGTTCGGCACCCAGCTCACGCTCGTTGCACTAGTGATGATTGCAACAATCGGGGTGCTTTCAAGCCTGCTGGCCAACGTTCCCGTGGCGGCGGCGTCGATCCTGATGGTCAAGGGCTACCTGGTCGCGGCGGAAGTGGTGCCCGACGCAGCGCTTGCGGAGCAGTTCACCCAGTGGCCGGCGGCCGCGATTCCGGTGTTCGTCGGGATGATGTTCGGCGCAACGCTCGGCGGCAACGCCACCCTCATCGGCGCATCGGCCAACATCGTGGCCGCCGGCATCTGCGCGCGCGAGGGCAAGCCGGTCACGTTCGCCACATACATGCGCTATGGACTGCCAATCACCGTGGCCCAGCTGGCGGCGTCGGCGGTCTATGTGATCGTGCTAGCGCGGTTGATGCGCTGACGACGGGGTCCGGGTATTCGCAAACCCCGCGCAAACCCCGCGCAAACCCAGCGGAAATCCAGCCGATGCTCAGGCTGGCGTTGGCACCACGCGATAGTAGACGCCGTTGGCGCCATAGGAGGGCTTGAACCACGTGTTGCCGCACAAATAGTAAGTGCCGCCCTGCACGGTGGGCGTGATGCAGCCCGCTGGCAGCGTCGGGTAGATCGCCCCCATCGCAAACGCCGTACTGGCCGGGGCAGCGGCAGCCGTCGCCCCGGCGACCACGCCGGCGTTGTAGGCATTGGATGTAGCGGCGGCCGTATTCGCCGATGCCACGGCCGCGCCTGCCGCCACGCCGACCACCACGCCCGCCGCGGCGGCCCCTGCGGTGGACCAGCCACCGCAGTTGTAGCACCCGGACCCGTAGTTGTTCACGACGACCGGCGGATGGTACGCGGGGTACGTCGCACCGTAGTAGGGACTGTGGTACGCCGTCGCGCCCGAGGAGTTCGTATAGGTCGTATAGCCGGATCCCGTGGCGTGCGTCGCCGTGCCGCCATACGCACCGGTGGCGGTAGTGCCCTGCCCGTAGGTGTGGGTCGCGGTCCCGCCATAGCGGTTGGTGGCGGTCGTCTGCCCGGAACCTTCCGCGTGCGAGGCGGTGCCGCCGTAGCGGCCGGTTGCGGTCGTGCCCTCCCCGTARGTGTGCGTTTCGCTGCCACCCCAGGCGTTGCTCCGGGTCGTGGAATCCGAACCTGGCGCGTGCGATGTGCTGCCTCCGCGATAGTTGGCGTGCGACCACGCCCCCACGGGACCGGCCGCGAGCGCCGGGATCAGCAACCCCAACAGATGGATCACGGCTTTCTTCATGATGCGTCTCCTCATTGCCC
>NZ_JBFTLX010000191.1:0-16830 GCF_056396665.1 Cupriavidus sp. 05T313
GGCGTGGACTATGCCTACACCATGGTGCACAAGGCAGCGCAGCGCACGGCCACGACGCACGAATCCCTCGCGCCGGTGCCGGCTCGCTGACAGGCCGGCAGGCGTGGCCTGAAACAACGGGAACGTCTAACAGCACACCCAGGACGGCTGCTGGCAGAAGCAAGGAGTGCAAAGAGAGAGCCCCTGTCAACGAGGGGCTCTTGCTATCAAAGGCTGCACGGTGCGATAGGCACACAGACAGGCACACAGATGGGCACACATCCTCAGGCGCCCATGCCTACCCAATCATGCTCAATAATGGGTGGCCAGTCACCGCGTTGCGCCACTCTCCGTGCAGGCTCCATCGGAGAACACGTCGCGGCGATCCATCACCCGGGCGCCGTCCCCATAGGGATCCCGAGGTCCCATGGTATTTGCACCATCCGTGTATTTGTCCCGCGGACCCACACCCCCGTAGGCCACGGCCGAGCCGAGGGCCGCGCTGGCCACTGCGAGCAAGATAACTGTCTTTAGCATGCTGCACCTCCTGTTGGTGGTTGTTCCTGTGCGAGCGAGCCGCCTCCAAAGGATAGGCCCGCAGCAGGCCTGCAAACGCGGCGTTTGCGCATTGCAGCAGACAGTTTTGTTATCCGGCTTATGACGAGCGGCTATATGGGCTGTCATCGCGGTTCTGGGTGCGGATTTCCGGAAATTTGCACGCAACCGATCCCGGTCTCCGCGCCGACCGTGACCCTGGTTCCAGTCACCTTGTGTAAAGTGAAAGTTGGAGTTGCGACGGTTGCAACTTAGCGATGTTTCATCTGTGAGGGGGCGTATGCAATCCAAGGAACACTGGGAGCGGGTCTACACGGCGAAGGGGCCGACCAGCGTGAGCTGGTTCCAGGAGCATGCTCGCCAGTCCGTCGAACTGATCCGGCAAACGGGTGTGGCGCCGGACGCGGCGATGATCGATGTGGGCGGGGGCGCCTCCACGTTGGTCGATGACCTGGTCGGCGAGGGCTATACGAACCTCACCGTACTGGACCTGTCTGACGCCGCGCTGTCGGCGGCCAAGGCCCGCCTGGGTGAGCGTGCAAATCGTGTCTCGTGGCTGGTTGGCGACGTTACGCAACTGGAGCTTTCCATCCACGCCTACGACGTCTGGCACGACAGGGCGGTCTTTCACTTTCTGACCACGCTTGAGGAGCGTGAAGCCTACGTCCGGGCCGTGTTGCGCGCAGTCAAGCCCGGGGGCAGCGTCATCGTCGCGACCTTCGCGGAGGACGGGCCAGAGCAGTGCAGCGGTCTTCCTGTCATGCGCTACAGCGCTGACGCGCTACATGCCGAGTTTGGTGCGCCATTCACGCTGCTCCGGCAGGAGCGTGAGGAGCACCACACGCCGTTCGGGACGGTTCAGAAGTTCATCTACTGCCTGTGCCGCAAGGAACCGTGCTGAGCGGTCCAGGCGTCCGGCGGCGTGGTAACAACGCATCAATGCGACGGCCCGACCCGCGCGGACATCCAGCAACCCCTTGCCGCCTCAGGCAGGCTTGCGATAAACGACGAATCCGGATTTCTCCGCGACCTTGTCGTAGAGTTTCATCGCCGTCGTATTGGTTTCGTGCGTCTGCCAGTAGACTCGCCTGGCGCCGGCGGCCTCCGCGCGCTGGTAGACCGCTTCGATCAGCGCGCGGCCCACGCCAGCGCCGCGCGCCGCCTCGGTGGTGAAGAGGTCTTGCAGGTAGCAGCTCGGGCCGATCTGGATGGTGCTGCGATGAAAGRGGTAATGCACCAGCCCGAGCAACTGCCCGGAGCGCTCCGCCACCAGGGCGTGCATGGGCTCGTAGGCATCGAAGAAACGCGACCAGGTCATGCGGGTGATCTCGGCCGGCAGCGCTGTTTCGTCCTTGCGGCCATAGAAGGCGTTGTAGCCATCCCATAGCACCTTCCATGCTTCGAAATCGCCTGGCTCGGCTGGGCGGATCAGGATCGGGTCGGTCACGGTGTCATCCTCGGGTTCGATATACGGGCTTGAAGGCGGGCACCCTTGCGCCGCCAGCCTGCATTGTGGCCGGGGACGGCCGTCCGGGGCAAGCCATGCCAGGCCGGACTAAGCCCGGCTGCTCGACGTGGGCGGTGTATACCGGGCCTTGCCGCCACGCTTGGCTTCGTAGAGCGCCATGTCGGCGCGCATGAAGAGCTCGTTCGTGGTCTGGCCGTCATCGGGGTAATGAATGGCAATGCCCACGCTGGCCGTCGCCACGATGGTATGGCCTTCGATGAAATGCGCGCGCGTTGCCGCTTGCACGATGGCCTGGGCGATGCGTTCCAGCGTCGCCGTACTGAACGCCTCGTCCAGCACGATGCCGAATTCGTCGCCGCCGATCCGGGCCACCGCATCGCCCGTGCGCACGCACGCGGTCAGGCGCTCGCCGAACGCAGCCAGCAACCGGTCGCCAACGGCATGGCCATAGGTGTCGTTGATGGCCTTGAAATCGTCGACATCCACCAGCAGGAGCGCTGCGTTGATGTGGTCGGCGCTGGCGCGGGTCATGGCCTCGGCCATGCGGCGGTCGAAACCCTTGCGGTTGAGCAGGCCAGTCAGGTGATCCGTCAGCGTCTGCGCTTCCAGGCTGCGCAATTTCTGGCGCTCGATGGTCACGTTCCGCGCGAACATATACAGTCCCTGGACCGTGTCCTGGCCGTCATTCCATGCAGGCTGGTACGTGACTTCCACATACTCGGCGCCGTCCTTGCCTTCGAGGCTGAAGGTGACCGACGTGCCCTGGTAGGCCTGCTCCAGGTAAGGTTTCGATGCCATATAGGCCGGGGTGCCCCACAGCTCGCGCACCGTCAGGCCGACGATCTGCCGCACCGGCAGGCCAAACCGCTGCGCATAGGCCTCGTTGACGAAGATGTAGCGCTCGTTCATGTCGATGAACGAGATGAAGTCGGGCACGTGGTTGGCAATGGCCTCGATGCGCTTCTCGCTCTCGGCGGCACGATCCTTGGCGGCGGAGAGCGCGGCCTCGCGTTCGGATAGCTGCCGCATGACCGCGCCGAACGTGGTGGCCAGTTCGCCGATCTCGTCGTTGCGGCTGGTGGGCAGCGAGGCCAGTGCGGCCGGATCCTTGGGCACCTCGCTCACCACGCGGTGCAGCAGCTCCAGGGGCGCCAGCATGCGCCGTATTACGACCCACATCATCAGGGCGGCCATCACGAGGGAGAGTCCCGCGGCCATGATCGTCTTGCGGCGGGCCTCGATGATGGGCGCGTAGGCTTCGCTGGCAGGCAGGACGGACACCACCTCCCAGCCATTGGATTCGAGCAGGTAACGCGCCACGACAGGTTGGGTCGGGCTGAGGACTTCCCAGTCGGAACGCGGTGCTTCAAGGCCGCAGGCCTCGCCGAGCGCCTTGGCCGGGGTCATCACCTTCGACGGGTCCGGGTGCATCGCGTAACGCGGGTTGGCGCCGGTGGAAACCAGGCAATAGCTCCCGGTCAGGCCAACCCGGCTGTGCGCCAGCTGGCCGAGGAAGTTGCTTTCCGTGAAATTCAACGCCCCGCCAACCACCGCGAGCAACTTCCCGTCCGGGCCGAGCAAGGGGACAGCCAGCACGACGCCGGGCGAATCGCTCATCCGCCCGCGCAGCAGGTCGGACACGGCAAACTCCGAACCGCGGACGACTTCCCGGAAATAGTCGCGGTCCGAAAGGTGGATGCGTTGCCCGGCGGGAACGGCGGTGCTGAACGCCATGTTCCCGTCGGGCCACGCCAGGAACACGGCATTGAGGGTTTCCGGGATGGAGACGGCCTGGGCAGCGAAGTGCTTCATCTCCGCGGGCGAGCGCCCCAGCATGGGCGCCAGCTGGCGAGCCAGGCGGCGCAAGGCGTTAGCCCGCGACTCGAACTTTTCATCGAGCTGTTCGGCGACGAGCTTGACCAACGTCTCTTGCTGCGCCTGCCGCAATGCCTTGAGGCTCTGGAACGCGTAATACTGGGCGAACAGCGCACGCGCCAGGATGATGAACGTCACCACGACTGCGGTAGCCAAGGCCACCCGGTACTTTAGGGAGTGCCGCATGAGTATCTTATTATTGGAGTTTTCGGATTAGCCCGATTGCCGGCACTTTCCGTTCCGGCTGCCCGTCCTCCACCGCAGGCTACTGACCCGGTTCGTAGGTTAGCAGAAGCGGGGTATTAATCCCGCGTTGCCGACAGGGATGCTCGGACTTACGTGCCTTGTCGGTGGCTTTCGCCGGCGTAAGTGGCCTTCGGAGGCTAAAATGCGGCATTCCCCCAACAGTCACCAGCCCGGCCGCAGCCCGCCAGCAGGAAATCCTCCCCCAATGACCCTCGATCCCGTACTCCATTTCCTGCATATCGCCGGCGTCACGCTGTGGGTGGGCGGCATGTTCTTCGCCTATGTCTGCCTGCGCCCGGCCGCGGGCACCTTGCTCGAGCCGCCGCAGCGGTTGCGCCTGTGGCGTGCGGTATTCGCACGCTTCCTGGCCTGGGTCTGGGTGGCGGTCGCGCTGATCGCCATCAGCGGCATATCCATGCTTGCCGGGGTCGGGTTCGCCGCGGCGCCCAGGCACTGGCATGCCATGTCCGGCATTGGGCTGGTCATGATCGCGATCTTTGCCTATGTGTACTTTGGCCCGTATGGCGCACTCCGCCGCGCCGTCGACGCGCAGGACTGGAAAGCCGGCGGCGCCGCGCTGGGTCGCATCCGGCAGGCCGTGGGCCTGAACCTGCTGCTCGGCGCGCTAACCATCGCGGTGGCAACGCTGGGCCGGCTGCTCGCCTGATTTCGCGCGGGGTCGCCTTCCGGGCGCCCCGGTCCCGGGCGCGGTGGCCAACCTGCCTTGCGGCATGATCCCGGACTAACGCGCGGGGCCAGCGGACCCGCCCCGGAGGCAACGGCTCAAGCGGCTTCCATCACCGCCTCGACCCGGTTCCTGCCCGCGCTCTTGGCGCGGTAGAGTGCCAGGTCGGCACGGCCAATGGCGCCATCGAGGCGCGTTTCCGTCTTATCCAGGCAGGCCACGCCGATGCTGATGGTGAGCTCGGCAATAGGCCTGCCGAAAAACCGGGCGGACATCGACCTCAGGCGCTCGGCCAGGGCCAGCGCGCCGTCCATGCCGGTACGCGGCAGCAACACCAGGAACTCCTCGCCGCCGAAGCGGCCGGGATAGGCATGGGCCGGCAACTCGCGCTTGAGCATGGCCGAAAACTCCTTCAGCACCCGGTCGCCTTCGGCATGTCCCAGGCTGTCGTTGACGCGCTTGAAGTGGTCCAGGTCGATCAGCAGCAAGGCCATCTCTCCGCCATCCACCTGCATCCGGTCCAGCTCACGCTGGCCGGCATCGTACAGCGCGCGGCGATTGAGCAACTGCGTCAGTGGATCGGTCCTGGAGAGGATGTCGAGTTCCACATGCAGCCGCCGCGTGATCACCAGCATGAAGGCGACCGACAACGCCAGGACCATGAACGTGTTGGCGCTGAGATAGAGGATCTGGACGATGTCGCCGGGGGCGAAGAGCGTCTGCTCGGCCAGGCCGGCGAACAGGCTGGTCGCGAATCGCACCATCACCACCAGCGTCTGGGCGGCCATCAGGCCGCCAAAGAAGTAGGTACTGAAATGCCGCTCGCCATGGCGCAGGATCAGGACACACTGCATCGCGTAGAAGATCGACACGAAGAAAGTCGCGATGACCACCCGGGCCACATAATTCGGGGCCGCAAGCGCGAACCAGGCCAGCAGCAGGGTCGCCACCGCCGTGAGCCCGGCCGCGAGGCTGCGCGTTTGCGGCCGACCGTAGAACGCCTGTATCGCCAGCGTCCACAGGCCAACGGCGCCGAGCAACAGCGCGTTGCCCACCACGATCGAGAGCCAGTCCGGGACGATACCCCGCAACCAGAACAGCACCGGTGTGACGACCAGGATCAGCGAGCCTGCCACCCAGTACCCGATCCCCTTGATGGTCCGCGGAAAACTGTAGTAGGCCGATAGCAGGACAACCGACATCAGGGCCGACATGACCGATGAAAGGAAGACCGTCGTTCTCAGATCGATCTGGGGCATTGGCAGCGCGCATGGTCCGTCAGTGACGATCGGTAATCCTACCAAAGACTGACGGCCGGAGGTTGGGGGTCAACCCTGCCCATGTTCATGTCCATGCCAAATGCCGCCATGGCCCCGATGCTCAGGCCGGCTTGCTTACCATCAGCCAGTACACCACCAGCAGGCCGCCGAAGGCCGGAAAGCCCAGCGCTACCCAGATCCGCTCATATAACCAGTAGCGCGCCGCAAGCGCGCGGGTGTCCGCCGCGCCGTGCGATGCCAGCGCGGCCTGCCCGGCCATATCGCGCATCCGCCATTGCAGCCACAGCACCGGCAGCCAGCAAGCACCCGCGAGCGCATAGAGCGACAGGGAAATCCACAACCAGGAGGCCGATGGCGCGTATCCCGCCGCGTGCATCATGTAAAGCCCGCTCAACGGCTGGAAGACCACCGCGGGCGCGGTGATCCAGGTGTCGGCGCGCACCACCCAGCGAGTCACCACGGCCATGGCCTGCACATTGCGGCTGCGATTGACAAAGAACATATAGAAGGCGGTGCCAAAGCCCGTGCCAAACATAAAGGTGGCGGACAAGATGTGCAGCCACTTGACGATCAGGTAGGTCATGCTTGCTCCTCGGTCTGCGCATCGGGGTCTATCTGGGGGAAGAAAACGAACCAGGCCAGCATCGGCAGGTTCTTCAGGACCGGCCCGAAGGGATGAGCCCACCACGCCGGCACCAGCCAGGTGATCAGCGCGGTATAGCCAAGCACCAGCGCCAGTTGCGCCGCCCACACGGCGCGCGTGGGCCGCCACAGCACCAGCAAACCTAGCGCCAGGTCCAGGCCGGCGCCGAACCAGACAAGCGGCAAGCGCCAGCCGGGCGGCAGGCCCGCATCGCGCAGCAAGGCCGCGCCGGCCGCCGGATCCGCGAAGCAGGCATAGGCGGTGCCCAGCCAGACAGCGGCAATGGCGAGCCTGGCGAGGCGCAAGTACCAGTACAGCAAGGAGGGCAGCCGCTCGGCGGGTGAGGCAAAGGTGGCCGGCGCGCGCAAGGGCCGCCCGGCCAGCGCGGCGGCAGCGCGCGGGCTGGCGCTGTTGTCGGTGCGCAGCATGAGCAGGCTGTCGCGGTCGACAAGGCCGCCCGGAAGTCTCGCCAGGCCCGCCGCGCACAGGCCAGCGAGCCAGCCCGGCACGCGCAGCCACCGTGCCGGGCGCAGGCCCATGCCGGCCCTGAGAGCGCCAAGCCAGCCGGCAACCCCGAGCCGGGCGGGGCCGACCGCTGGCACGGTGCGCCGGCCCGCGCAGTTCCCGCCGAGCGCATTGGCCAGCAGCGCCACCAGGTCGTCGATATGGATGGGCTGTACATGCCCGGCACCCGCCGGCACCGGCAGCACGGGAAGTGCCGCCAGCCGCCGGAACAAAGTGGCGCTGCGGCCCGATGGCGCATATACCAGCGACGGCTGCACGATCAACCAGTCCAGCTTGCTGCCCCGCAAGGCATGGTCGGCCATGCCCTTGCTGCGCCAGTAAGCGGTAGCGGCATCGCGAGCCGCGCCGAGCGCGGAAAGCTGGACCATGCGGCGCACGCCAGCCTGCTCGCAAGCCAGCATCAGCGCGCGCGGCATATCCACGTGCAGTGCCTGGAAGYGTTGCCGCCCGCTTTCCCGGAAGATCCCTGCCGCATTGAGGACGGCATCGACGCCGTGCAAGGCAGCGCGCCAATGCGCCGGCGTGGTCCAGGCAGTCAGGTCGCCCGCGATGCAGTGCAGCCGGGGATGGCGCGCAAGCGCACCGGGCCGCCGCGCCAGCGCCACCACGTGATGCCCTTGGGCCAGCAAACGGATCACCAAAACCGATCCCACCAGCCCGCTAGCCCCCGCCACCAAAATCCGCATCGTGTCACCTGTTGTTTCTGTAATTTCTGTGTAAACAGAAATTACAGAACGAGTGACCGGAAGTCAAGGGATGCCGCGTGGGGGGGGCGGCATCCCGGCAGTATGAGCGGAAAGGGTGACTCGAAGGGAGGGCGGCCTTGCCGCTCCGCGCGCGTAAGGCGACTCAGCCCGTCCGCGATTCCTTGGTGGGGGAGCGCCGCGCATTGCGGCGCTTGAGCGTATCGCTTGCCACGGACTCCGACAAGAACTGCCACAAAGTGCGAACCCGGATAATCCCGTCCCCCGGGCCATCATGCGTCAGGCGCTTTGCGACTTCCTCCAGCTTGCCAAACATCTCCGGGCGAAGCTGCGTGCGCAGCGCATCGACTTGCGCCGCCGGCACCACTACCTCGTCGCGGTTGCCAAACCAGCGGCGCTCGGCGAGGAACAGCAGCGCGGCCAGTATCGCCGCACCGATCCCCACGTTCTCAAAGCCGGACAACTGGAAGCTACCGGCCGCGAAACACAGCACGGCCACCACGGCCATCAGCACGAAGGCGGCCCGCAGCAGGACGAAGGACCGAGGGTGCGAAACCATGCGCGCCAGATCACGCACCGCGGCGATTTCGTCCTGCTCCAGGATGTTGAGGACGTTGGTAGTCGAAACTTTCATTGTTCTATCAGCTATTGTTTCGTTGCTATCGGCCGTTCGGGCACCGCCCTCGGCACGGCTTTGCCGGGCCTGTATCCAGCGAAAAAACGGCAGTGTATACGTATGCCGGTTAAGGCGCTTGCATTGCGGCTTTCGGCAGGATCTGGCTGCAGCGAGGCAATTGAGTGGGAATAAGCCGATGTTAGGCCCTGGCGGCGCACTGTCAATGCGCCGTTTGACCTAGCCTGTCATCCTTCGGGGCTAGAGGCGGGCGCGCTGTCGCCAGGCGGTCAGCGGTGGCATGGCGGCCAGGCTGTCGTTCCGGCGCGGTGCGGAAAACAGGGCAGATACAAGGAACGATCCGTGTCCGCCCGAGGTGGCATGAACGGCGCTCCAGCCTCGGACTGTGCACTGCCCACGGCGCTGGAGTCAAAATCCTGTCACAACCCAACGCCGGGTACCCTCGGCACCTGAAGCGTCCTGAAATTGAAATGCGGCTCACCGAAGGTTTCCAGCAAGCGGATGATTTCTCGCGTGGAGTCCGTGCGCGTTGTGCGGACCTCGCTGAGCCTCCGGGGAGCGGCGCCGCCACCAACAATATAGTGTCGCCTGACCGTCAGCACCGCCTCGCTGGGCGTCGAGACCAGGACCGGGGGTGCGTCCTCATCCTTATAGCTGCCATATGTCCAGCCCGACGGCGTCAGGTGCGCCTCGACCCAGGCCTCCCGCGCTCCGAATGCTGTAGCCCCGGCCTCCATATGCTTCTCGGTTAAATCCAGCATCCGCCTCTGCCCTTCGAGTTTGCGTCAGTTATCTCCAACGCGCGCCCACGCAAAAAATCGTGCATTGGCCAGCGCGGATGGACAGATGCCTGACCCGTGATGAATCACCGGTGAATTCTGATTTCGACAGCGCCGCACCGGTACCCTGCCTTGGTAGGAATCACTCGCGCAGGCTTGCCGAATCGACCATCCGCGGACACTTCGGGCGGCCTGGACGCCGTGCATTCCCCACCTAAGCGTGGGGCCTACCTAAGCGGGGTAACAGCGGGTACCGCGCGCCTCAATAATCCAGATCAGCAAGCGTGACCCCTTGCTAATTCCCGATAGGGTGTAGGCACTCCCCGCGCCTACACCCTTTTTTTTTATGGTGCTTCCGACTTTCGTGAGGTACCGCATGCGTGTGCAAGTGGCCGCAAGCAAAGCGCTGGCTCTATCGGTAATTGCCCGCTTTACGCGATCGCCTTCACGCACGGAATTGAGTCAGCATGGCAGTCCTCGCGGCTACGCGCTTTCCCTCCCTTGTGGGGGTACCGGAATATTCGTATTGCCGGATTTTCCGAACATGCAAAGGGATGGCGGAAGAATCCGCCGCAACGCAAGAAATCTCTTCGCGCCCGCAAAGAAGATTCCGGACAACGCAGCAAATATGCAATGAAAAGCCGAAGCGAAAAAAGCGAACCAAAACCCCAGGAAATGACGGAATTTTCCACTATGAAAACAAGCTGAATTCTTCTGCATCACCGCTTCTGATGACATCCCTCCCTTTGTCGGGTCCACTCTTCAGTGGGGATAGAAAACAGGGCAAAAACGCCCGCGCCGCCTTGAAGAGCGACCCCCATGAGCCATACACTTCGCCGGGCTCAACGCTGTGATGCAGTGCAAGGAAATAGCGCACGCATCACAAAGTCATCGCCGCAAAGTTCATCTCCGCCCGGCACGCCCAGGTAGTGGAAAGGCACCGACGTGTGCCATGTTGGATAAGCGGCTTCGTCGCAGCAATCCCCGGCCAGGAGACGGGCGGGAGTGCGGACCTTTCGGGTTTCAAGGGAATTATCAAGACGTGTTCAAGCTTTCAAGCCTTCTGTCTTACCGTAGAGCGGTACTGTTGCTGGGGATGATTCCGTTGCTGGCATCCTGCGCATTGGYGCCGGGGATGCGCTTCGATCCGCAGCGCCCGCTTGATCCGGAAGATCCGAATACCGTACCCAAAGTCACCCCCATCACCCCCGCCCTGGTGCGCGCGATGAAAGCCGCCGCCACGCCGGCCAACGCAGATGTAAGCGAACTGTTTGGCACGCCGGAGCCCTATACGGCAGGCGTTGGCGACATCCTCTCCATCGTCGTGTGGGACCACCCCGAACTCGTGTTCCCCACCCAGACCTACTCCATCGGATCCGCGTACGAGATTCCCAACTATAGTGGCGCAGCCAACGTACCGGGATACGTGGTCAGCCCCGCCGGCACCATCCAGTTTCCGTACGCAGGCGTACTCACTGTTCTCGGCAGAACGCCGGACCAGATCCGTGGCGAGCTCAGCAAGCAATTGAAGGGCGTCGTCAACATGCCCCAGGTGACCGTGCGCGTGCTCGCCTTCCGCAGCAAGCGCGTGTACCTGGATGGCGAAGTGAAGACCCCCGGCCCGCAGAACATCGACGACGTGCCGATGACGCTGGTTGAAGCACTCAATCGCGCCGGCGGCGTCAATGTCACCACCGGCGACAACAGCCGCATTCGCATTGCCCGTAGCGGCAAGAACTACTTTGTCAATCTGCCCGCGCTACTGCAACAAGGCATCGACCCCGCACGCGTCATGCTGCGCAATGGCGACATCGTGCGTGTGGAACAGCGCGAAGACAGCAAGGTGTTTGTCACCGGCGAAGTGGTGCGGCCATCGACGATTCTGCCGCGCAATGGCCGCCTCACGCTGAATGAAGCGATTGGCGAAGCCGGCGGCGTCAATCCCGTTTCCGCCGATGCGAAGGAACTCTATGTGATTCGCAAGAACGTGGACGGCGAAGCTGAAGTCTTCCACCTTGACGGAAAGTCGCCCGTGTCGCTGGCGCTGGCGGAATCGTTCGAACTGAAACCCAAGGACGTCGTGTATGTCGACGCAGCCGGGGTAGTCCGCTGGAGCCGCGTGATCAACCAGTTGCTCCCGAGCGGCAACTTCTTCAACTCCACCGCGAACACGATCAAATGATCAAGACCGTGCTCGTAGTGTGCATAGGCAACATTTGCCGCAGTCCGATGGCGGAAGCGCTGCTTAAGCAAGCGCTGCCCGAGGCGAATGTCGTGTCGGCCGGGTTGGGCGCGCTGGTTGGCCAACCGGCCGATCCGCACGCGGTTGCATTGATGAGTGGCCTGGGCCTGGACATTACCGGCCACCGTGCGCGCCAGCTCAATCGCGCAATCGCCACGCAAGCCGATTTGATCCTGGTGATGGACAACCCGCAAAAGCAGGAGATCCAGCGACAGTATCCGGCGACGACGGGGCGGGTATTCCGGCTTGGCGAACTTGCCAGGTTCGATGTGCCGGACCCATATCGCGAGGCGCTCCCCGCCTTTGAGAACGCGCTGCAGTTGATCCAGCGTGGCGTGGAAGTTTGGGTGCCGCGCATCCAGGCGCTCCGTTAACAGCATTCGCAGTTGAGCTTATGAATCAGAATCCTCCCCCTGTTGCTGTTGCCGGACCGCCGGAAGACGAAATCGATCTCGTTCGGTATCTGGACGTGTTGATCGCCAGCCGCTGGCTGATCGTGACGATTGCCGCCGTGGTGCTTGCGCTTGGTGTTGCGTATGCATTTTTGGCCCGACCGGTGTACCAGGCAGATATTCTGGTCCAGGTCGAAGACAACCCGAACAGCGCAAAGAGCCTGTTGGGCGACGTGTCCAGTCTGTTTGATGTGAAGGCGGAGGCGACCGCGGAGATCGAGATTCTTCGCTCGCGCATGGTGGTTGGAAAGGCCGTGGACAACCTGCACCTCTACATATCCGCCAAGCCGAAATACCTGCCATTTGTCGGGGCGTGGATTGCCAGCCGCGCGAAAGGACTATCCGAACCGGGTTTGCTGGGCTTTGGCGGCTATGCGTGGGCAAAAGAGTCGATTAGCGTCGATCGCTTCGATGTGCCGGATTCCCTGGAAGGGGAGAAGTTCAACCTGGTGGCGCTGGGCGAGGGCCGCTACCGGCTCGAGCAAGACAGCCTGGACCAGCCGTTGGAGGGCCGAGTAGGGGAGTTGCTGCAGGCGGAACAGAATGCAGGACGTTTCTCCCTCCTGGTGACCGACCTCAAGGCCAAGCCCGGCATCATCTTCAATCTGGTACGTGCGTCGCGATTGCAGACGCTGGAGAAGCTCCAGGATCAACTCAAGATTGCCGAGAAAGGTAAGCAGAGTGGCATCATCGGCGCCTCGCTGGATGGCACCAACCCGAAGCTTACCGCCAGCATTCTTAATGATATCGGCGACGAATATGTCGCTCAGAACATCAAGCGCAAAGCCGCCGAGGCAGAGAAGTCCCTGGTCTTTCTCGGTGACCTGCTCCCTCAGCTCAAGACTGAGCTTGAGCGCGCTGAAGTCAGGTACAACGAGATGCGCAACAAGCGCAATACGTTCAACCTGAGCGAAGAAGGAAAAGCATTCCTGCAGGAGAGCGTGACTGCCGAAACGAGCCTGCTTGAGTTGAAGCAGAAACGTACTGAACTGCTGACTCGGTTTACCGCGACCCATCCGAGCATTCAGGCACTGGATCAGCAGATTGCCACCTTAAGCGCAAAAGTGGGTGGCATGGCAGCTCGTATGAAGACGTTCCCCAACGTGGAGCAGGACACTCTGCGCCTCATGCGTGATGTGCAGGTCAACAACGACCTTTATGTGGGGCTGCTCAACAATATGCAGCAACTCAAGCTGGTCAAGGCCGGCAAGGTCGGCAACGTACGGTTGCTGGACAATGCGCCCGTTCCGGAAGAACCCATCAAGCCCAAGAAGAGCCTGACCATCGCGCTCGCCGGCATTGTTGGCCTGCTGCTGGGCGTGGTTGCTGCTTTCGTGCGTAACGCACTCTATGGCGGTATCACCGACTCGCAGGATATCGAGCAACATAGCGGCCTTAACGTCTACGCGACAGTACCGTTGGCGCAGCAGCAAGCGATACTCAGTGAAGAGATCCGTCTTCGTAAACGCGGCAAGTTCCTACTGGCGGATCGCTACCCCAATGACCCATCCATTGAAAGCCTGCGTAGCCTGCGTACCGCGTTGCAGTTTGCAATGCTAGATGCGGACAACAATCGCGTGTTGCTGACCGGCCCTACACCGGGGGTTGGGAAGTCCTTCATCTCTGCAAACCTGGCACTGGTGATGGCTTCCGGCGGGAAGCGCGTGCTACTGGTCGATGCGGACATGCGGAAAGGCTATCTCAATCAGTACTTCGGGCAAGAGCGGCAGCGTGGCCTCTCCGATGTGCTTGTGGGAAGAATCGGTTTCGATGAAGCCGTACACCGCAACGTCTTTGAGAACCTGGATTCTCGTTTTGAGAAGACAACCATAGGCGAAATATCAGAATCAACCAAGCAACTTCGGCAATCAAACGCCGATGTAAATGGTGTCGTGTTTAATGGTTTGGACGCAAGCGCATATCGTTACGGATACGGATCGAAGTATGGTAGATATCGATATGCTTACTACGGCTATGCTAGCGAAATTGAAAAAGCAAGAAGTTAGAATTAATTAAAATAAAATATATATATAGAGGGTTGAATATGGAGTGGGTGGTAGGTCAAAAAATCATCGTTAATTGATACCTGTGTTTAATAAATTACATATGATACTTAGCACCCATAAGATCGCCGTTATCGGCCTCGGCTACGTTGGTCTCCCGCTAGCCGTCGAGTTCGGCAAAAAAACGCCAGTCATCGGTTATGACATCAGTACGTCAAGAATTGCGGAGCTAAATTCTGGACAGGACAGAACTATGGAGGTTGACGGTGAAGAACTCCATGAGGCCGACAAGCTGAGCTTTACTGGCAATCCTGATGATCTTAGAGAGTGCACGGTCTTTATCGTCACAGTTCCTACACCGGTTGACGATACGAAGCGTCCAGACCTGACGCCACTGATTAAAGCAAGCGAGGCAGTCGGCCGAATCATGCCGAGTGGTGCAATCGTGATTTATGAATCAACCGTTTATCCAGGCGCGACCGAAGAAGTATGCGTGCCCGTTCTGGAGAAATTTAGCGGCAAGAAATTTAACGTTGACTTCTACTGCGGCTATAGTCCGGAGCGAATCAATCCAGGTGACAAGGAGCGCCGCCTGCCGGGTATCAAGAAGGTGACTAGCGGTAGCACGCCTGAGATAGCGGAAGTAGTTGATCAGTTGTACAGGCAGATTATTAATGCTGGAACCCATAAGGCTAGCAGCATCAAGGTCGCAGAAGCCTCTAAGGTCATTGAGAACACCCAGCGTGACGCTAATATAGCCTTGATCAATGAATTCTCACTGATTTTTCATCGACTCGGTATTGACACTACCGAAGTTTTGGAAGCCGCCGGTACCAAATGGAATTTTCTGCCATTTAGAGCAGGGTTGGTAGGAGGCCACTGCATTGGCGTGGATCCATATTATTTGATTCAGAAGGCTCAGTCCGTTGGCTACTATCCGGATATCCTGCTCGCTTGCCGTCGAATCAACGATGCAATGGGTCAGCACATCGCGTCCGAAGTTGTAAAGCTCATGATCAAAAAGGGCCATGCGATCTCTGGTGCCAGAGTATTGGTTTTGGGTTTTACATTCAAAGAGAATTGCCCAGATTTGAGGAATACCCGTGTAATAGATCTCGTATCTGAATTAAGGGCTTTTGGCGCGCGAGTGGAAGTCTTCGACCCCTGGGCTGATCTTACGGAGGCCAGGAGGGAGTACGGCATCGAGCTCCAGTCTGACTTGCAAGATTCGGAGAAATATGACGCCGTGGTTATAGCTGTTGGCCATGAAGAGTTCAAGACTTTGGGTATCAACGCGCTTCGCGGGCTCCTTAATAACCGCGGTGTCATCTACGACGTGAAGGGAATATTAGCCAAGAGTGACGTAGACGCCAGACTGTGAGGTGTCAGATCGTTAGTGCCCGCATGAACTACGTGGTACTACCCTGCGCAAAGAGTTAGTGGAATTCCGTCGATGGCCGCCAGCCGTGCAATACTAGAGAAATTTAAAATAATTAGATCAAACAAAATTGTTAGATCAGTGACGGTATTGGCCGGCGGCACCAGCCTTGCGCAGGCACTCACGGTGCTTTCATTGCCACTGTTAACAAGGCTATACACGCCAAGCGACTTCAGCGCATTGGCCGTTTACAGCGCCTTGCTTGGAATTATTTCCGTCGCAGCATGCTTGCGGCTGGAGGCGGCGATTCCTCTGGCAGAGTCCGACGAGGATGCSGCAAATTTAGTTGTGCTATCGACAGTCTTTCTGATAGCTATATCGCTAATCACGACCATCATCGTGGTTTTAGGCGGACCGGAATTTGGCGCTTTTTTGAAGAATAAGGAATTAGTCCCGTATCTATGGATGCTTCCAATAGGGATTATGACGACAGGCCTATATAGCATTGTTCAGTTTTGGGCAATAAGAAAGAAGTGGTTTCCTGTAATTGCGAAAACTAAACTGGTGYAATCTATATCGGGAATATCGATTCAATTTATTTTCGGCTTGTTAAAGTCAACTCCATTTGGTCTGATACTTGGCCAAACTATATCGAGCGGCGCGGGGACAACGAGCGTGGGACTCCATCTATGGCGGTCAGATCGGGGCAGCTTTAGAGGGGTTGGGTTGTCGAGAATGCTGACCGTTTTAAAAAGATATAGTAGCTATCCAAAATTCTCAGCATTCGAGGTGTTGGTAAATACGGCGGCAATACAGATTCCGATTATATTAATCGGTGCCGCTGTCGCTAGTAATGAGGTTGGGTACCTTTTGCTTGGTATGAAGGCGATGCAAATACCTGTCAGCCTTGTAGGAGGGGCGGTTTCTCAAGTATATTTGGCCAACGCGATTGCAGAGTATAGAAATAATACCCTGGATATATTCACTGGAAGGATTGTTCAGGGATTAGTAAGAATTGGTGTTGGCCCAATTTTATTTGCGGGAATGGTTGCGGAAAAAGCATTTCCCCTGTTGTTCGGAGATGGTTGGCAGCGCGCAGGATCCCTCGTTGCCTGGATGACCCCGTGGTTCATCGCTCAACTGGTTGCGTCCCCGATCTCTATGGTAATGCACGTCAGGGAAAAACAGCGCGAGATGTTGATCTTGACTACAAGCGGTCTCGTACTGAGGGTCGGATTTGTTGTAGCCGTGCTTAAGCTTTCGCCAAACTATGCATCGGAAGCATATGCGATATCGAGTGCGCTTTTTTACCTCGTATGCTATTTCATATTTTCGAAGACTGCCGGTTTAGGAACAAATGCCAATGCTGCGATAGCGAAGTC
>NZ_JBFTLX010000192.1:0-15676 GCF_056396665.1 Cupriavidus sp. 05T313
GGCCCACGATCCAGACAAGACCACCTTCGTCGGCGCSGCTGRTTCSTTCCTSGACATCTTCTGCGTCGACTATGCCGCGCAGCAAGAGGACGAGGTCAACCAGGAGGCCCTGCCCCAGCCCGAAGGCGATGCGGGCGGGGCGGACAAGCCGCGTGCGCAAGGCAAGTTCGCCCTGGTCATGGGCAAACTTGGCAGCAGCTTCGGTGCCGCGGAGCGCGCCGGACTGAAGCGCGCAGCGCGGTGGGGCGGTATCCTGGCCGCGGCGGTCGTGGCGCTGCTGCTATTCCTGTATTTCCGCGGCGCGCCCGAGCGCGAGATGACGGACTTGATGGCTAGCGGCGACTATACCCGCGCGGCGGCGGTGGCCGATGCGTACCTCAAACGGCACCCGGACAAGGTACGGTTCCAGGCGATGGGCACGGAAGCGTTGTTGCGGGCGGAGGTGCCGGCATGGATCGGCAAGCTGCAGGCGCGCGATTTCAACGGTGCGGACGCGGCGCTGGCGCGTATGAAGATACTCGGCGCGCACAACGCGGACGCACTCGGGTTGCTCGAAGAACTTGCCTGGATCGGACGGCTGAACCGTTTCGTGGCCGGCCGCGGCGGCGTGGACGCGCCTATCCGCATGTATGCCGATGAGGCCAGCATCCGCGCCTTGCTCAAACACTGGAACGAGGACACGCCGGCGCACCAGCGCGCACTCGACCGCATCGCCGCTTACGTGCCGCAGTTCAAGGAGCCCTATGCCGATGCGCTCAGCTACTTGCGCAAGCTGCAAAGCGATGATTCTGTCTACCTGGCGGCCATCGACCGCCTGAACGCATCGCTCGCCACCGGCCTGGCAAGCGATCACCCCGAAGCCCTGCAGGCCGTGCTGGCCGATTACGCCGAGAAATATCCAAGGCTCGCCGGCATGGATCGCCTGAAGGACGATCTGAAGCAATACCTGGAACTGGACAGCGCGGCGCGCGCGATGAAACTGGGCCCGCTGATGGCGCAAATGGCCAAGGCCCGCTTCTCCTCGCCGCCCTTCCAGGCCCGCTTCGGCGTTCTGGCGGCCAGCCGACTGCCGACGCCGGAACTGGTGCGGCAATACGGCGAGGTGGACAAGGCGTGGCGTGYGGGAGACAGCGACAAGGCCTTCGCGGGGCTGCAACAGATAAAGACAGGGCCATGGGCCGAGGCCGCGGCCAGGGATCTCGCGCGCAAGCAGGCCGTCGCCACGCAGTTCGCCGAATTGAAGAAGGCGCGCGGGGGCAAGGGCTACGAGGAGTCCTTGCTGTCGTTCTACGCCATGCTCGATCCCGCTGAGGACACCTACTTCCTCAAGGCAATCGAACCCGATGTGGCAGCGATACACGATGCGGCTACCAGGCGCGCGCAGGAACTGATGAACGGTGCGCTGGCATCGTGGCGGCAGTATCGCCGCGACGGGGCGATCGGCGGCGAGCAGCGGCTGGAATCCGAAATCTCCGGAAAATTCCGCACGCAGGCGCGCCTGTTGTCCAATGCCAGCGCACAAGCGCGGCAAGGCATGCGCATCTACACGCAACTGAAGGTCGGCGATACGGCGCAGTGGAGTCAACTCCAGGAGGATATCAATTCGGAAACGGAGTTGCAGCGGCGTTCGCTGCAGGAACTGCGCATGGTGTTGAATCCGGCCTTGCTCAAGGCCAAGCTTGCATTGATAGGGGGGGAGGGCGATGAGGGACGATAGCCGGGACAATCGCCTTAAGCCGCTGTCAGAGGCACTTGAGGATCACAGCGCGGAAGGCATCGCGATCCTGAGCGCGGAGCCTTGGAAGATGATGCAGATCTCCGTGCTGGTCATGGTGGCGCTGGTTGTTTGCGCGCTGGTGTGGTCGTTCGTCGGGCACGCCGATGTGATCGTGTCCGCGGACGGTACCCTGGCGCCCGAATCGGAAGTGCGGCGGTTCTATGCGCCGGTTGACGGCGAGCTCGCGGATCTCTATGTGGCCGAAGGCCAGCCGGTGTCCAAGGACGACGTGCTGGCGCGGCTGAATGCGCGCGGCGCGATCGAGGCCGCCACCAATGCGCTGGAGGCGCAGCTCAAGCTGCAGGATTCCGAACGCGAGTGGAAGCAGTTTCCCGACAGGAAGCTGCTGATGGAGCGCAAGGCGGCGGCGTTGAAGCAGCAGATCGATGTGGCGGAACGGCTGCATGAGAACCGCACGGCAGAAGGCACCACCCGGCTCGCGGAACAGCAACGGGCGCAATTGCAGCAGGCGCGCAGCAACCTCGACAGCGCGCGCCGTACCCGCGAATTCGCCCGGCAGGAGCAGGACAGGTATGCGCGTCTGTTCGCACTGCCCGGCGGCGGCGGCGTTTCGCAGTCGCAGGTGGAGTCCAAGCGGATCGCTGCGGTCGAAGCGGAGAACGCGCTGCAGATTGCCCAGTCGCGGCTGGCCGAACTGGATTCCAAACTGAGCCA
This sequence comes from Cupriavidus sp. 05T313, assembly GCF_056396665.1. NCBI lineage: Bacteria > Pseudomonadati > Pseudomonadota > Betaproteobacteria > Burkholderiales > Burkholderiaceae > Cupriavidus > Cupriavidus sp. 05T313. The sequence continues at coordinate 2,453 of NZ_JBFTLX010000192.1, forward strand.
GGAGTTCAACCAGGCCACGGTGCAACTGGAAGGCAGCAGCCAGGAACTGACCAACCTGCGTATCCAGTACGACGCCGCGCTGCGCGAGATCGCCAATACGGAAGACAAGCTGCGCCTGCAGGTCCAGACCGCGCGGCTGGTGGCCGAGGCGGCGGCGCGCATCCGCTTCGAGAATATCGACAAGGACAACTTCCTGCTGATACTGGCCCCGGTGGCCGGTGTGATCACGGATGTCACCTCCACGCAGCGCGGCGACAAGGTCCAGGCCAATACGCCATTGGGTGGCATTGCCCCCAAGGACGCGCGTCCGGTGCTCAAGATCGTCATTGCCGAACGCGACCGCGCCTTCCTGCGCGAGGGCCTGCCCGTCAAGCTGAAGTTCAACGCCTTCCCCTACCAGCGCTACGGCCTGATCAACGGCACGCTGGAATACATCTCGCCGGCGACCAAGCTGGCCGGCCCGAACAAGCAGCCGATGTACGAGGGGCGCGTCAGGTTGGCGCAAGACTATTACTCGGTGGCCGATAGCAAGTATCCGCTGCGCTACGGCATGACAGCCACGGCGGAGATCGTGGTGCGCGAGCGGCGGCTGATCGACCTCGGGCTGGATCCGTTCCGGCAGGTTGCCGGATGAAAGGGTGCGCATCGGCCCGCATCCACGGGCAGACGGTGCGTGGCGTGTGGCAAGAATCAAGGAGCTGACGAGATGACAGCGATTGTGCGGGTCGACGACGAAGTCATCGGCGTCGAGGAGTTCATCCGGGTCCTGAAGCTCACGGGACAATTCGAAGCGCTGATCGAGCAGATCGTCAGGGACAAGCTGACGGTGCATGCGGCGAAGAAGCAGGGCCTCACCGTGTCGCCGGAGGAGATCCAGGAACGCGCCGACCAGTTCCGGCGCGTGCAGGGCCTGCACCGCGCGACGGAAATGAACCATTACCTCGATGTGCTCGGCGTCAGCCTCGACGAGTTCGAGGCGTTTATTACCGATAGCCTTTACCAGGAGAAGATGCTGGCCGAGGTAGCCAACGAAAAAGCCGTCGACGCATACTTCAAGCTGCATTCTCCGAAGTTCGACAGCATCGAGGTCAGCCATATCGTGGTAGACGCCGAAGGCAAGGCCAAGGAACTGATCTCCTACCTGCAGGACGACCCCGACAGCTTTGCCGAGATGGCGCGCGAGCATTCCCTGGCAGATACGAAGGAGCAAGGTGGCGCAATTGGCAAGGTACTGCGCGGATCGCTGAAGACCGACATTGAAGCCAAGGTGTTCAATGCCGCCACCGGCGACCTGCTTGGCCCCTTTCCCTCCCACGACCGCGCCTTCTTCGAGATATTCATGGTGAGCGCCAAGCATCCCGCGGTGCTGGATGCGGAAGTGGCGGCGGAGGTGCGCCGGCTCCTGCGTGAGGACTGGCTGATGGCCAGGGCGCAGGAACACGTCATCGAAGCGCGCTAACCGCGAAGGCCGAGAAGCATATGGAAGCCAGCCCCGAACTGCAGCCGCTCGCCGATTTCCTGTCGGGCGTGGAAATACTCTCGCCGTTCTCGCGCGAGGAGATGGAGCGGCTGGCGGAGCACGCGCAATCGCTTTCCTTTGGCTTCGGCGAGACGATCTGCAATGCCGGCGATCCGGCCGACGGGCTCTTCGTCATCAAGGCGGGCTCGGTGCGTATCTTCAACGAGGAAAATGGCAAGGAGGTCAGCCTCGGCGTGCGCAAGGCACGCGAGGTCTTTGCCGATATCGCCATGCTGCGGGAATACCGGCACGAATCCTCGGTGCGGTCTTCCGGCAAGACCGAGCTGCTGTTTATCCCGCGCAGCGTGACCGAGCCCATGATCGCGCAGAATCCGGCGGCGATGGCTTTTGTCGCCAGCTATGTCGCGATCAGTTCGRCCGGCGGCTTCGTCGCGCGCCTGTTCGACCTGCGCGGAAAGCTCGATAAGAGCGAACTCGAAGAGGCCGTGCGCAGCGTGGGCGTCAAGCGCGTGTCCGAGGGCAAGGAGATCCTGAAGCAGGACTCCAGGGAGGACCGCCGCCTGTACGTGGTGCGCCAGGGCGAGGTGCGCATCGTGCGCAATGAGGATGGCATCGAGTATCCGCTGGCGACCCTGCGCCAGGGCGACATCTTTGGCGAGCGTGCCTGCGTGATGCGTCAGGAGCAGATCGCCTCTGCCATCGCCGGCACGGATGTCAGGCTGCTGGTCATCCCGGAAAAGACCGTGCAGCTGATCCTGGAACGCAACCCGAAGTTGCGTGAAGTGCTGGAAGAACGCATTCGCTTTATCGACCGGGAACTGCACCGGCAAAAGAAACTGGCAGAGCGGCGCAAGCATCCGGTCATGCTCGACTTGCGCTCGAAGCCGGAGTTCGGCGAGCGGGTGATCCGCCGTTTTGCGCTGGTGGAGCAGGCCGAGGAGATGGATTGCGGCGCTGCTTGCCTGGCAATGATCTGCCGCCATCATGGCATTGCCATGACGCTGGGCAAACTGCGCGAGCTCGCCAATGTGACCACGCAGGGCGCCACGCTGGACAGCCTGGCCCGCGCCGGCGAATCGCTCGGCTTTACCACGCGGGGGGTACAGTGCACGCATGATTCCCTGCTGGGCTTCGAGTTGCCGTTCATCATCCACTGGGAGGGCTATCACTACGTGGTGGTCTACGGCGTATCGAAACGCTGGGTATGGGTGGCCGACCCGGCCCTCGGTTTTCGCAAGATGGCCGTCGAAGAGTTCGAGCGCGGGTGGAGCGGTACCTGCCTGCTCTTCACCGCCGGCGAAAGCATGGCGCAACTGGCGGTGGCGCGCTCGCCCTGGCTGCGTTTCATCGGCTACCTGGCGCCATATAAACGGATTCTTGCGCACCTGTTCCTGGCGACCTTTGTGATCCAGGTGCTCGGGGTGGTGCCGCCCCTGATCATCCAGAACATCCTGGATGGCGTAGTGGTACACCAGAACGTCGGACTGCTGAACCTGCTGATCCTGGGGCTGATCATCTCCAATGTCTTCTCGCAGTTCATGAGCACGGTGCGGGCATACCTGGCCAATTTCATGGTGCGCAATATGGACTTCGCCATGATGTCGCACTTCTTCAAGCACACCTTGTCGCTGCCGTTCTCCTTCTTCGCCAAACGCAAGACGGGCGATATCTTTGCCCGCTTTCAGGAGAACCAGACCATCCGCGCCTTCCTGACCGAGTCGACGGTGACGACGGCACTCAACCTGCTGATGGTGTTCATCTACTTCACCATCATGTTTCTCTACAACGTCAAGATGACGCTGGTGCTGATCGCGTTCGTGATTCCCATCGCCGCCCTGACGGTCGTGGCCACGCCCAAGGTCAAAGCGTACGCGCGCGAGGTGTTCAACACCTCGACCGAGGCCAGGTCCTACCTGATGGAGACGCTGGGCGGCGTGGAGACGGTCAAGGGCATGGGCATCGAGCGGCCCGTGCGGCTGAAGTGGGAGAAGAAGTACGCCAAGGCGCTGGAATTGCAATACAAGGCGCAGGCCTTCCACATCCTGGTGGGGCTGGCCAGCCAGCTGCTCAATGCCGCAACTACCATCGCCGTGCTTTGGGTGGGCGCCAACCTCGTGCTGCAGCGTGAACTGACGGTCGGCCAGCTCATTGCCTTCAATGCCTTCATGGGGAGCGTACTGGCGCCATTGATGGGCCTGGTGGCGCTGTGGGGCCAGCTCAACGATGCGGGCGTCGCGATGGAGCGGCTGGGCGATGTGCTGGACCTGGAGCCGGAGCAGAAGCCCGAAGACCTGCCTTCGCGCGTGATGCTCCCGGACCTGCAGGGCGAGATCAATCTGGAAGGCATCTATTTCCGCTACGGCGGCGCGGAGACGCCTTATGTACTGGAGAACATCAGCTTCAGCATCAAGCCTGGCGAGTTGCTGGCCATCGTTGGGCGCAGCGGATCGGGCAAGACCACGCTGGCCAAGATGCTGGTGGGTTTCTATGTGCCGACCGACGGCAAGCTGACCGTGGATGGCTACGATATCGGCGTGATCGACAAGGAGTATTACCGCGCGCAGATCGGCTATGTAATGCAGAGCAACCTGCTGTTCTCGGGCACCATCGCCGAGAACATCGCCTGCGGCGACGACAGCCCGGACCGCCGCCATATCGAGGAAGTCGCCAAGATGGCCGATGCCCATGCCTTCATCAGCAAGCTGCCGCTCGGGTATGAACAGGTGGTGGGGGAACGCGGCGTGGGCCTGTCCGGTGGGCAGATCCAGCGGCTCTGCATTGCGCGCGCGCTCTATCACGATCCTCGCCTGCTGGTTTTCGATGAGGCGACTTCGGCGCTGGATACACAGTCGGAGAGCAACATCCTTGGCAATATGCAGGAGATCCTGCATGGCCGCACGGCCGTGATCATCGCGCACCGCCTGAGCACCATCATGCGCGCGGACAAGATCCTGGTGCTGTACGAGGGCGCCATCGTTGAGCAGGGCCGGCATGAGGAACTGCTGGAGCGCAAGGGCATGTACTACCAGTTGGTGCAAAAGCAGCTGAGCGCGGCTTGAGCGCGCGCACGCGCCGGGACATCCATGGCGCAATGCAACGCAGGGGGAGCGCGATATGAAGTTGTTCAACCAGGGCGGATCGGTCGGGTCCGCCATCTCCTATGCCGGGCTGATCGAGAAGATCGAGATCCTGCGCTCCACGTTGCGCTGGGCTTCCAAGCTCGAACGCACGGAGATCGAGAAGCTGCTCAAGCAAGCCACCACGCTGCGCGACGAGGTGATGCAATTGTCGCACAAGGAGCGCTTTGTGCAGGCGGCGGTGGCCGAGCCCGTTCCGGCGGATCTCGCGCCGCGGGAGCGCCGGCAGGCGCTGCTCGAGCGCAGCTTTATCTTCGAGGGCACGTTCGGCGACAATCCAAAGCTGCTGGAAGCGCTGGAAATTGCCGAGAAGGCCGCGCCGACCGATCTGCCGGTGCTGATCGATGGCGAGAGCGGTACCGGCAAGGAGCTGATGGCCAAGGTGATCCATGCCAACGGATCGAGGACGGACAAGCCCTATATCTCGGTGAACTGCGGGGCGATTCCGGAGAACCTGATCGAGTCCGAGCTGTTCGGCCACAAGAAGGGTGCCTTCACTGGCGCGGCCAACGATCGCCGGGGCAAGTTCGAGAGCGCGCATACGGGGACCATTTTCCTCGACGAGATCGGCGAGCTGCCGCTGACCGGGCAGGTCAAGTTGCTGCGCGTGCTGGAGTCGCATGAGATCCAGCGGGTTGGCTCCGACGAGACCATTTCAGTCGATGCGCGTATCGTGGCGGCAACCAACCGGGACCTGCGGCGCCTGAGCGAGGAGGGCAAGTTCCGCGAAGACCTGTTCTACCGGCTCAGCGTGATTCACGTCACGCTGCCGCCGCTGCGCGAGCGCCGTGACGAGATCGCCTTGCTGGTGGCGTATTTCGGCGACGAGTCCGCCGGCGCCTTGAAGCGCCGCCCCATCAAGCTGACGCCGCGCCTGCGCGACTTCCTGATGAACTACGCCTATCCGGGCAATATCCGCGAGCTGCGCAACCTGATGTACCGGATCTCGTGCCTTGCCGGCGATACCGCCGATCTCGAGCATCTTCCGCAGGATCTCCGGCCCAAGCCATCGGCCCCGGCGCTGGTCGCAAACGGCTCCGTGCCGGTGGTGGTGGATGCGTCGACGGCTACCTCGCTCAGTGAAGCCAAGCGGGCCGCCAGCGATGAAGCCGAGCGCGCCTTCCTCGAACGCGGCTTGCAGGAGGTGGGCGGCACCGTGGCGGAGCTGGCCAGGCGTTTCGACATGAATCGCTCGCACCTGCAGATGCTGCTGAAGAAGCACGGCATCCATTCGAAGGATTTCCGTAATCAGGCAGCGGCGCAGGGCGGCAAGGCGCGATAAAGGGCTTTTCGTCCGCCAGGCTTCGCGCCGTCGCAGCCATTACAGCGCGGGGTTCACCATGGTCTTGTCGGAGCCGTAGAGATCTTCCGCTCGCGCCACCACGGCCGTGATGTTGTCGTGGCCGCCGCGGCCCAGCGCCGCGGCCAGCAACGCCTGGGCTGCCAGTTCGCAATCGCCGCATGCCAGTACGCTGGCGATCTCCGGATCCCGCAGTTCGTTGCTGAGCCCGTCGCTGCAGAGCAGGAAGATATCGGCGTCCGCTACCTCCACCCAGGCCTGGTCCAGTTCAAGCGTGGTGTTCGCGCCCACGGCGCGGGTGATGGTGTTATGGGCCGGATGATGAATGGCTTCTTCCGCCGTGATCAGGCCGCGGGCCTTGAGTTCCTCCACGCGGCTGTGGTCGCGGGTGAGCTGCGTCAGGTGCGCGTCCCGGTACAGGTAGATGCGGCTGTCGCCTGCCCACAGGCAGCCGCAGAAGCGCTCGCAGGCCATCAGCACCACCACTGTGCTGCCAATGCGCCGCACCTGCCGGCGCGCCGCCTCCGCCAACAGTTCGCGATTGACTTCCTGCAAGGCCGCGCGCGCATCGTCGAGCAAGCTCTCCAGGCTGGGCGGCACGCCCAGGCGGGCCAGCGTCTCCACGACCAGGTTGCTGGCATAGTCGCCAACCGCATGGCCGCCCATGCCGTCGGCAACGACCCACAGTCCTCGGTCCGGTTGCGCGAGGCAGGCGTCCTCATTACGCTCCCGTACCAGGCCGACATCGGAACGAGCGGCTGAAGTCCAGCGGAATTGCGATGCACAGGTCACGATCCTCTCCGGTGTGCGGACGAGCAGGGCACTATCGCGCCAAGCCGTTACCGGGACAGGCAACGGCTTGGCGGGCGGTGCGTGGCCGGACTGTGCGTGCTGCTGCGCGAACTGCGCGCTGCCGGGTTACATCCGTCCGTCGTTCCTTGCCCCTTGTCCCGCTTGTACATTGATGTTCGCGCCGGGCGCCGAATTGCGAACGTCAATGTTCTGAAACTGGTTAACCATCTGATCAGCATAGAAGTTGTTGTTGATCTCGTAAAAGTTGACGATCGGCAGAGTGCTTGCACGGGGCGGCGTATAGGGCTGGATCCAGCCGAATACCCAGGGAGCACCGCCGCCGCGGATGGCCGCCATTGCCTGGCCATCCAGTGTGCGGTTGGTAAAGAGGTCTTTGATGGTGAGCGCCGCCATGATGGGTCTCCGGTGCTTGGGATGGGTAGGGACTGTGTTCCGGTCCGTGGCTTGTCGCCATGCTTCTATAGAGCAAAGCGCGTGCCAGTGCCATGCCCGCCGCCTGGCGGGGGATGCAACTGCTTGATTTCGCTCGTTTTTTTGCCCGATCGGGCGGAATTCCGGCGCAGCGTGGGCGCTACGCCTCATGCCGGAGCGTTGGCGCCTCGCCAACATTCCCACACCTTGTGGTGGTCGCGAACCACCGCTTTGGCCGTGGCCCGGCCGCCTGTCCTGCCATCGTGAAGGCAGGACAGGGCAGCGATTCGCCGCTCGCCCCTTCACTCCCGCATCGGCAATGTCCCTGTCGTTATCGATGAGGGGCCGGCGGCATGCGGTCCGCCCGAGGAGCGACAAAAGCCCTTATGCCGGTTTGATTGCATGGCACCAACACATTGGGCAACACGCTGTTGGTTTCCCTACGACGCTTTTTCCCTTCCCGGTACGCTGCATCACCCGCAATCCCTCGCCGTAGCTGGGGCCACGTTGGTTGGCACGGTTGATGCGGATGCAATGGCAACGAAGCAGGCAATGCCTGCGGCAAGCAAACAGATCAGAGGCAGCCATGAACCACCAGAACCAACTCCAGGAAAAGGCCATCGATGCTGAGCCGCCCATGGGCGCGCACCTTGTCACGCTGCGCCGCGGCTATGCCCACCACGGTATCTACATTGGCGAAGGCAAAGTGGTTCACTATGCCGGTTTCGCCGGGTCGCTCCACCGTGGCCCGGTGGAAGAAACCACGCTCGAAGCCTTCGCCGCCGGCTATCCGATCACCGTGAAGGCCAACCCCTGCGCCAGGTACGTCGGCCTCGAAGCCGTCGCGCGCGCCCGCTCCCGTCTCGGGGAAGACAACTACCGGTTGCTCACCAACAACTGCGAGCACTTCTGCACATGGTGCCTGCATGGCGAAGGCCGCAGCGAACAAGTGGAAGCCTGCCTGCAGCATCCGTCGACAGCCGTGCAAACCGTCGTCACCCTGTTCAGGACATTTTTCGAAGCCGAATGGAAGGGCGCGTACTTCGGTGCCCGCGCTTAATCACGACAAGCCAAGGAGACCGACATGCAAACCGCCAAGATATCCCTGCGCGGCCTGATCGACAAATGGCTAGGTTCCAGTCGGGCAGCACCCGCTCGCATCACGCGCGTGCGTAGCTCGCGAGCTGGCCGAAGTGGCTGCGTCCGAGTGGACGTGGCGCGGCCCTCCGGCCAATTGTCGATGTTCTTCTTTCGTCACGATGACGGGTGCTGGTGCGTGTTTCCGCCGGCGCTCAGAATGGGTTGAGGCCCGAGATTGCGCGAAAAGCCGGGCATTCGCATGTGCCTCAGGCGGGCCTGTTGCTTGCTCTATCCGCGCAAAGGTCACACGTAAGCATTTGTTCGCAGGCTGGACGCCCGATCGCGCGCACCAATAACATCGTCCGGATTTTTCACGGCGGGTAGGGTGCATGCCAGGCCCGAATTCCTGACCACCGGCTGCGATCGCCGGACGAACCCCTCGGACTGATGCTAGCGAATCACTCGACGATGCCCGGAAAGGCTCACTTTCCCAAGACACTTCTGGTACTGGCCTGCGCCACTCTGGCGCTGTCCGCTTGCGGCGGTGGAGAGGGTGGCGGCAGTGGCGCCAGTGCGGCGGCGCCCGCCGGTGCCGCCAACAATGCGGCGAATGCCGGTGCCGGCGCCGCTATCGCTGTTGCCAGCACCAGCCAGGCAGTGCCCGCTACTGCCGTAACCGCGTGCTTTACCGTGACCGGCAACGCCGCGCCCGCTACCAGCACTTCTGCCGTGAGCGTTCTGCCCGTGCGCGGCGCCGCAGCCGTCACCAACTACCGCGTGCTGGGCGAACCCAAGGCCGCAGGCCTGTGCTATGCCAATTTCCGCCGCGTGCAAGTCGGGCTTCCGGCGTTGGAGGCGCAGGACGCGATTGGTGTCGCGGCGCAGAACCACAGCAACTACATGCTGTGGAACAAGACGCTCGGCCACGATGAGAATTCCGCCGCGCGCGGCTTCACCGGCACTTCCCCGAATGTCCGCGTGCAAGCGCTGTACCCAACTGGCGCAACGGCCGAAGTCGTTGGAGGCGCCACAAAGTGGAGCTCGGATCCCAACGCTGTGCTAACCCTGTCATCCAATGACGCGCTGGTGTCCGACCTGTTCGATGCGCCGCTCCATCGCGCCACTTTGCTGGGCAGCTACAAGTCCGCGGGTGCGGGCTATGCCGAAGAGAAAGGCACGGGCTCGGGGGGCGCCACCGCATCGTTCTATCAAACCGTCGACCTGGCCGATGCCACCATGCCTGGCACCAGCACCCAGATGGTGGCGTATCCCTACGCAGGCCAGGCCGACGTGCCGACCAACTGGGTGAACAACGAAAGCCCCAATCCCGCGCCCGGCTACCAGAACCAGACGCTCGGCTACCCCATCACGCTGCAAGCCATCGATCGCAGCCAGACATTCAATGCCGATACCTTCGTGCTGACCGATGCGCAAGGCAACAATATCAATTGCCTGAAGGTAGATGCACGTAGCGCCGGTCTCTCGGGCGCGGCGGCCGGTGCTGCCGTCTGTACGCCTCTCGCGCCGCTTGCCGCTGCGAGCAAATACAACGTGACGGTCAGTGGCCAACTGGCAGGCAAGCCGCTTAACCTGAACTGGTCGTTCACCACAAAGTAAATGCGCCCGACCCTGTTCGCGCGGGGACGTGTCCATCTATGATGGGTTCATGTCCCGCGTCGAGGAGTGGCACCATGGAACGACAGTTCGAATATGGCGGCTATGCCGTGGTGGCCCGCGCGGTACCGTCGGCCGACGGGGGCTTTACGGCAACGGTCGTCATTGCTGACACATTCGGCGAAGCCCCGCAGCCCTCGTTCGAGGAAGAGGCCGGTGTGGCGCTGACCCAGGAAGCCGCTATCGCCCTGGCCGAAGCCGCTGCAATGCGAGCCATTGACGCGGGGCAGGTGAATTAGCCGGGAAGACGACGATCACGTGACCTTGCAAACCGCGTTCAGGCGGATCCGGGCGGTCTAACCTATACTCTCGTCCTTTCGCTCGCGCCGCGTGATGTGCCTGCGCGCTAAGTGCAACATTGGGTTTGACGGTGCAAAAGTGCGCAAATTGGCATATTGCGGCAAAGATGAGCGGAAGCAGGACATAGTCGGAACATCCGTAGATCTAGCATTCAAGCCGCTTTTCCAATGAATTCAACCCCGCGTCGTATCTCGGTTGCCCCGATGATGGATTGGACGGATCGTCACTGCCGTATGTTTCACCGGCAGTTGAGCCGCCATACCTGGCTGTACACGGAGATGGTGACCACAGGTGCGCTGCTGCATGGTGACGTAGCTCGCCACCTGGACTTCAACGCGACCGAGCAGCCTGTTGCGCTGCAACTTGGGGGCAGCGAGCCCGCCGCTCTCGCCGCAGCGGCGAAGCTGGGCGAGCAGTGGGGCTATGTCGAAGTCAATCTCAACTGCGGATGCCCTTCCGAGCGCGTCCAGAGGGGCGCATTCGGCGCGTGCCTGATGGCGGAGCCCGAATTGGTGGCGGATTGCGTGAAGGCGATGCGCGACGCAGTATCGATTCCGGTGACCGTCAAGCATCGTATTGGTATTGACACGATCGAGCACTACGATTTTGTCCGCGACTTCGTCGGTAGCGTGGCCGATGCGGGGTGCCAGACCTTTATCGTGCATGCGCGTAATGCGATCCTGAAAGGGTTGAGCCCAAAGGAGAATCGCGAGATCCCGCCACTGCGCTATGAAGTCGCTTACCAACTCAAGCAGGAGTTCCCGCAACTGGAAATTCTGATTAATGGCGGCATCGTCACGCATGACGAGATGGACGAGCATTTGGCGCATGTGGACGGCGTCATGATCGGGCGCGAGGCTTACCACCAGCCGTATGTACTGGCAGAGATGGATACCCGTTTCTATGGTGCACAGACGCCCGTGCCGCCACGACTGGAGGTTGAACTGGCAATGCAGCGCTACATCGGCGATTTGGTCGAACAGGGCGGCTATATGGGAGCGGTTACGCGTCATATGCTGGGCTTGCATCGGGGTATCCACGGTGGCCGTGGCTGGCGGCGGGTCTTGTCGGATGCTCGCCGCATGCATGCAGCTAAGAGGGGCTGCTACGCGCACTTGACCGCCGCAACGGACAGATTTCCCGCCATGGCAAAGGGATTCCCCTAATTAGTCAAGCGGCCGCAACTTCTTACACTGTGCCTGCCCTCGAATACAGGGTTTTCTTCAACTGATTGTTAAGCCCGCCTTGTGCGGGCTTTTTTTTACCATGGCTGCGACGTGGGGTTGCATGCCGCCCTGCGTACAAGAGCCTGATTTTGTAGATTTGCTTCCGTTTACCCGGATAGTACGAATGGCAAATGACAGATAGATTACCGAGGCCTTCAGGGCAATTGAGATCGCTAATTTAAGAGCCCGCGCAGCGGGCTCTTTTTTTTGTCTGTCCGCGCGTCGCACTATTTCTCACTGGTGCGTGAGATGCCGACGTCAACGATGCCGTAGGCGGTAATGCCTGATTCCCGGCCTTCGTTGCTCTGGCTGGCGCATCCGCCCAGAATTGCCAGCAGCGCGCAGCTTGTCAGTAGTCCCCAGAAGGTTTTCTTCATGCTCTCTTCCAATATGGCCGTGGAACCGGCGCTCACTATTGGGTGCCTGGCATCAGTTTTGGTTCCTCTGCAGCCTGTTGCCGCAGCCGGCAGGGCGAGGAGTAAGGCGCGTGGAGAAGCCGGTGGGGGAGGGTGACGCGCAGGCTGGAAGCAGGGTGGGCCTGACACGGTAGGGCGCCTCGCTCAACCTACGACAAATCTGTGCAGCAGCAATGCGGCAATGGCAKGGCATGCCAGGACCAGGCCACCCAGAGCCGGGAATCGCTGTGACCACATACCGATCAGGGCTGGGATCGCGGCCACTGAGCCAAGGATGTGTATCAGCAAGGACAACAGGGTGTCGGGCTGGCCACCACTAGCGGCTTGCGGCAATTCGCTGCCACCAGGCTGGCCGAAGAGTCCATATGCGCTGYCGAGCAACAGCACGACGAGGCAGAGCGTGGCAACCAGCTTAAGGGTGAGTTTGGCGCTTGAGGTCCGCATCGTCGTTCTTTCCACTTGGATTGAAAGCGCCCTCGCCTGGTGGAAGGGCGCATGGGCACATGTCCAGGATGTCGTGAAAATAGCGCAAACTGCACCTAATCCAACTGAGATTTTTCTAAGTCAGAATTAAGTCAAGGTGTGGCGCGTGGTGGTGCGTATGGCTGCGGTGGGGTGGGGCGCTGCGCGTTCTACGCGCTTTGTTCGCACTCCACTGTGCCCTAGCATGGAGGTGTCACGATTGCATTGCATCGGCACGAGGAGATCGGCATGGGACAGTGTGCCACGGATGTAGATTGTCCTGCGGAGGGACGTGCCGCCGCGGGCTTGGTCATAGGCGTGCTCGTGCTTGGCGCCATATTGGTGGTTGGCTGCGTCTGCTGTTCTCGATGCAAAATTCGCGTAGATCGCGCATAGCGACTCGGGTGAGCCCATCCGCGGGAGCATGGTATGTGTGTCAGACATTCTTGCTTAACACAGTCGGGCAAGGTGCGGGTATGAGGCCGCGAAGCAGACGATTTTGGGTGTCCCGGCAGATCGCACCATCAATCCTCGGTGCGCTGCGCTGCTGCAAGACAGGGACGCGGGATAGTCGGCCCGGGTCATGGAGGCGATGCTCAAAATGCGTAAGTTAGACATCGCCGTGTTGAGGCGGGCGTACGAGCAGGGCTAAGTCAACCGCGCCATATCGGAAGGGCGGGTAATGATTGCATGTCGACCGCGCGTGGCATTGCACTAGTGGAAGCTGCCTGTGGCCAAGGTGGCTCATGAGTATCTTATTTGTTGCTGCAGGGTTCATTTCAGAAAACGCTTGCCATGGCCGAGGGGCTCCCTTAAGATTCGCCCCCTCGCAACACAACTACCGCGCTGCAAAGCAGGCGGGACAAGGGTTGCGGGGTTGGCAGGGTGGTTGGCGGCGCGAAAGGCGCGGCGAACTGAAGTAAAA
>NZ_JBFTLX010000193.1:0-13733 GCF_056396665.1 Cupriavidus sp. 05T313
ATCATGCTCAGGTCGATGACTTCCCTGGCCTGTGCCACGTAATACGCAAGCTGTTCGTCACTACGCACGACGGACTTGTCCAGCGCGGCTTCGATGCGCTGCAGGTGGGCCACCAGCTTGTCGTTCGACTCGCCGAACAACTGCACGGCCATACCGAATGCTTCGCCCAGACTTGCCACCTCGACGGCACTGCCGGTGACTTGTGCCGCGACGGCTTCCAGCTTCCCGGTTTCAGCCTCGACCTTGTCGGTGAACCGGGTGCCGACACGGTCCAGCAGATCCGCCGTCGTGCCGACCAGCGCGTCGACAGCCGTGCGCTGTTCGGTGGAGGCATGATTTACGGCACCGAGCAGGGTTGCCAGCGTTTCCAGCAGGCGACCGCGCTCTTCCAGCATGGTGTTGTCGCGGACCATGCTGTCGGAGAGCTTCTGGCGCAGTTCGCCGATGACGTCGGCCGCGGCCTTGGGGGCTTCCGAAGCGGCTTGCACGAGCCGGGAGATTTCGGCAATGGTGTCGCTGGCGTTCGCCTGCGTCTGGGCCGAGATGTCGCGCGCGGTCTGCGCCAGCGTGTCGCAGATTTCCTGCTGCCGGCTCGCGTTGTGCGTGCCCGCCAGCTCCCACTCCTTGTGCAGCGTGGCAGCCACCGCACCGAGCGTCTCGGTCCAGGYCGCCAGCCGCTGCTGGTCCCGCGATGCCAGTTCCGCCTGCAGGTCCGCGTGCGACTGGCCCACCGCGCGCACCAGCGACGCCGAGTGCTGCTCGAGGGTAGCCGCGGCCGCCGCCAGCGCGTGTTGGTTGTCGCCCGCCAGTTTTTCGCTGATGCGTTCGTGCTGGGAGAGCGCGTTGCGCCATGCTTCCGACACGCTGCCCGTTGCGGCTTCCAGGCGCGCGGAGACGCCTTCCAGCAGCTTGGGGGCCGCGGACGCGGCTTGCACGAGGCGGTCGATTTCGGTGAGCGTGCTGTTGGCGTGTGCGTGCGTTTGAGCCGAGATGTCGCGCGCGGTTTGCGCCAGCGTGTCGCAAATCTCCTGCTGCCGGCTCGCGTTGTGCGTGCCCGCCTGCTCCCACTCGCGGCGCAGCGCAGCGGCCATCGAACCGAGCGTTTCGGTCCAGGCCGCCAGCCGCTGCTGGTCCCGCGCTGCCAGTTCCGCCTGCAAGTCCACATGCGACTGGTTCACCGTGTGCAGCAGTGAAGCCGAGTGCTGCTCGATGGTCGCCGCGGCGGCCGCCAGGGCCTGTTGATTGTTGTCCGCCAGTTTCTCGCTGACGCGCTCGTGCTGGGCCAGCGCGTTGCTCCACGCTTCCGACACGCCGCCCGTCGCGGCTTCCAGGCGCGCGGAGACGCTTTCCAGCAGCTTGGGGGCCGCGGACGCGGCTTGCACGAGCCGGTCGATTTCGGCGACCGTGTTGCTGGCGTGCGCTTGCGTCTGGGCCGAGATGTCGCGCACGGTTTGCGCCAGCGTGTCGCAGATTTCCTGCTGCCGGCTCGCGTTGTGCGCGCCCGCCTGCTCCCACTCGTGGCGCAACGTAGCGGCCATCGAGCCGAGCGTTTCGGCCCAGGCCGCCAGCCGCTGCTGGTCCCGCGATGCCAGTTCCGCCTGCAGGTCCGCGTGCGACTGGCCCACCGTGCGCACCAGCGACGCCGATTGCTGTTCCAAGGTCGCCGCGGCCGCCGCCAGGGCGCTTTGATTGTCGCCCGCCAGTTTCCCGCTGATGTGCTCGTGCCGGGACAGCGCGCTGTTCCACGCTTCCGACATGCTGCCCGCCGTGGCTTCCAGGCGGGTGGAGACGCCTTCCAGCAGGCCCGCCGAGCGTTGCTCAAAGGTGCCGGCGAACTGATCGAGCGCGGTGCGCAAGTCCTGCGTCAGCGCCTCGCTCGATCGCTGGTGCCCCGCCAGCGCCTTGTTCCAGATGTCCGCCACGGTAGTGGTCGCGGACTCGAACCCGGCCGACAGCCCGTCGAGCTGCCGCTGCACGGCTTGCGTGACGGTGTCGTTCAACGAGGCCGTCTCCCGCGCGATGCTCGACATCAAAGCTTCCACGGCCGGCTGAAGCGCCGCACCGGCGGCGCGGGAGCTCTCGGCGATGCTTTCCTTCATGGACTGCTCCACCGAGGAAGCCAGGCGGGTGTACGCGGCCTCGGTCTTGCCGTGAAAGGCGTCCTGGCTGGCGATCTGCCGCTCGTGCAAGGTTTGGCTGTGCTGCTCCATGGCCGCCATCATGGCCTGCAGCCGGTCGACCAGGCTGGGCATTGCCTCGGCCTGCCGCTGCAGGAGCTTGAAGGATTCCTCGCGCTGATGGGTCAGCGAGTAGACGCGCAATGTCGTCGCGATCTTCTCGTCCAGCATCTGCGCCGCCTGGAGCCGCTCGCGCCGGCTCAGCGTGGACAGCAGCCCCAGCATGGCGGATGTGGCCACGCCCGCGATCGAGGTGCCGAATGCAAATCCCAGACCCTTGACCGGCGCGGCCAGCGAAGCGCGGATGGCCTGCAAGTCCGTTGCGCTTTCCAGCGCCATCCCGGTGCCCCTCAGGGTGACCACCATGCCCAGGAAAGTGCCGAGCATGCCCAGCAGCACCAGCAAGCCCACAAGATACGGCGTCAGCGCCGGCCCCGGCAGGCCCACGCGCTCACCCTCGATGCGCAGGCGCGTCGCATTGCGCAGGCTGGGATGCAATTGCTCCAGCCATGCAGCCAGCCTGGCTGGAGGCTCGGACAGGCCGGCCACGGCCCGCGCCAGGGTGGAAGTGGCCTGGTGGTAGCGTCGCAGTTCAAGCGCGCCTGCCAGGTAGCAGGCGCCGACCAGCATCGTGACGGCCAGCGCCAAGGTGTTCGAGCCGGCGTAGCCGGCGCCGATCCAGCACACGACGGCCAGACCCACCACAAAGACGGCGAAATTAAGAAGATATCTGGACATGGCGTCCTGGTTAGCTTGAGCGAAGGGCCGCAAGAAGCCCTTCGACCGGTTGAAAACGAATGTCCAGTTCGGCAAGCAACACGCTCCGCATGTCCTTGCGGAACACATCCAGCCATGCGCCGGGCGTGACCGCCGCGGGCTCTCCCGGGACCTGGGCGTCGGCCAACGCCGCCTGCCCGGCCTGGCGCAAACGCTCGAAGTGCCCTTCGAGCAGCGCGGGCACGGCGGCAAGCAGACTCCGCTCGCGCGCGCTCAGTGCCCGCTCCATGGCGGCATCCAGCACCGCAAGCCGGGACATGGCGGGCGTACTGGCGGCCAGCATCGCCCGCAGGCGGCCGCGCAGATTGCCGATGCCCGTTTCCATCGCCTGCTGCAGAGAGAGGTAACGCTGACGATAAACCGCGTAATCCACTACCGCATCCACCGCATCCGCCTGCGCGGGCGGCTGCGCTTGTCCGCGCCGCCTGGCGGGGGCGAGTGCGCTGTCGCCGGCGATGGCATCCGCCAACGCGGTTCGGACACGTGCGCAATCGCGCTCCTCGGCGCTGCCGAAGGCTCGCGCGCCGGGTGCCACAGCCGGCGGATTGCCGCTCAGGGCCGTGGACAGCTCGATGGCGTCGGCCCAGCCGAGCCATTGGCTCAGCCGGTCCGAGAGCGATTGTCTGGATTCGGGAACATCGACGTCCGTCAGGCGTGCAAGCAAACGAATGAGCGTCGGGCCGCTGAAACTTGTGCGCTGTGACACTTGCACCATACCGGCGGAGTCAAAAACCCGCTAGTTTACACGCCGGCGGCAGCTGAACCCACTTCCTTTCGCATTGAAGCGCTAACAAGCAGCCAGAGCCACATGGTGTCATCGGCAATCGCGAAGCGAACCGGGTCAGGCTCCACACGCTCGATGGCATGATCGCCCGTTTGCGGGCCAGGCTTTGCGAACGCAATACCATGGAAACTTTCGCTTGTCAGGGGTTGCCGAGCAGGGGTGATTAGTCCATAATGCAGTCCATTGATTCGGCGGGAGGCTGAAAAATTCCTTAAGAATCAATGGGTTATGGCGACAATACCGGTCTCGTATCCCGCTCCGTTGCATCAGGCAAAAGAGCAAGTCGTTGCAGTTTGCGATCAGTAACTGCCCATGTGGCTCAGTGGTAGAGCACTCCCTTGGTAAGGGAGAGGTCGGCAGTTCGATCCTGCCCATGGGCACCATCCGTTTTCATTCCCCGAATTCACTCCCCGCGGCTAGCGGCCATCGTACAGGCCGCTCTAGTCAGGTTCACTCCATCGGTCAGTTCCCGCGCCGCATTCCGTCGTGCCAGGCCCTACTGACGCATTCCCCCGAACATGAAGCTGGACACCGTGATGCCGCCGGCGAAGTTGTCCTCGTGATAGACCCGTGTGGCTGTGTCGTCTTCGGCCGCGCCGACCGCCACCATTAGCGGCAGCAGATGCTCTTCCCGCGGATGTGCCTGGCGAGCCGCGGGCGCGTTCTCCCAGGCCGTCAGCGCCGCGGCGCGTTGTTCCGGGGTTGTTGCCGTGAGTGCTTGCTGAAGCCATGCATCGAATGCTGCCGACGCCTCCTTCCCCGCGGGGCCGAACGCGCGCAGGTTGTGGTAGCTCAGCCCGCTGCCGACGATAAGGATGCCCTCGCGCCGCAGCGGCGCCAGCGCCCGCCCGAGCGCCAGGTGCGCGAGCGGGTCGAGCCCGCGCTTGAGCGAGAGTTGCACGGTCGGCATCTCCGCGCCGGGATAGATGACGGCCATCGGCGCATACATGCCGTGGTCAAAGCCGCGCAGCGGATCGAGCCGGGCGGCAATGCCCGCACTTTCCAGCAGGCCGAGTACGCGCCCGGCGAGTTGCGGCGCGCCTGGTGCCGCGTACCGGATCTGGTAGGTGTAGTCCGGGAAGCCGTAGTAGTCATAGATCATGGGCGGGTTCGGATTGGCCATGATCGTGAAGTCCGGCTCTTCCCAGTGCGCCGAAATCATCAGTACTGCCTTGGGCGCCGCGCCCGCCAATTGCGGCATCTGCTGCAGGGCGGTCTTGAGTCTGTCGTAACGGCCACCCATTTGTTCTTCCATCCAGGGCCAGGGCCCGCCGCCGTGCGAGATGAAAAATGTGGGAAGTGCTGGCGTTGTCATCTTGGCTCTCCTGGTGACTCAGCGGCGCCGCTCGGCAACGTAGCCAAGCAGGCCGGACAGTTCGCGCGCGGCGCGCTTGACCTCGCGTTCGACGCGCTCGCGCAGCGTGGTATCCCGCTCGAAGCGGAGTTCCGGGCCGGCCACGCTGATGGCGGCAACGGTGGCGCCGCTGGCATCGAATACCGGCGCCGCGCAGGAGTCGATGCCGGCCTCGAACGCGGAGAAGCTCCATGCGCAACCGCGCTCGCGGTCGGCGGCAAGGATGTCGCCCAGCCGCGCGTAGGTGGCCGGGCTCTGCCCGGTGACGATGGCCAGCGGTTCTTCACCCAGGCGCTCGCGCAGTGCATCTTCCGGCAGGCCGGCGATCAGCATGCGCCCCGGCGTGGTGAGGTGGGCCGGCACCCGGCTGCCGACCTGGATGTTGCTGACCAGCGTGGTCTGCGGCATGTCGCGCAACAGGTAAAGCACGTCACCGCCATCCAGCACGCCAAGGTATGCCGACAGTTGCAGCGACTGGCTTAGTCCCGCCAGCACACTGCGCGCGAACACGGTGAGGTCCTTGGACGCCAGCACCTTGGCCGCCAGCTTGACGAGATCGAAGCCGGCCTGGTGGCCGCCCTGCGGCAGCCGCTCCACCATGCCCTCGTGCTCCAGCGTGGCAAGCAGGCGCATCACCGTTACGCGGTTCACGTCGATGCGCCGGCCCACCTCGCTCAGGTTGGCGGTGGACCCGCCCTCGGCAATAAAGCGCAGCAGCCGCAGGGCGCGGATCACCGGGCTGACCAGTTGCGTCTTGTCGTCATCGCCGCCATCGGCGGCCTCGTTTGCGGCGGGTGCGGGCTGGCTCAGCTTGGGGTTCTTGCTCATCGGTTCCGGTTGGGCGGGGTGGYGGTGTACCGCACGGCTTAGTTGAGCGGCACCTGCCAGGCGTTGTAATCGTACACCCAGTCCGCATTGCCGCCTTCCTTGAGCCAGGCGTTGCTGCGCGAGCCGATCTGGATGCGGCTGGTGCGCTCGTGGCGCGCGGCCTGGTAGCGCGCGAGCGCGGCCGGGATGTCCTTGCCGTCGGCCTCGACCAGGCAGCGGGCCAGTACCACGCCGTCCTCGATGGCCATGCCGGCGCCTTGCGCCATGAAGGGCATCATCGGGTGGCAGGCGTCGCCCAGCAGCGTGACCGTGCCGGCGGACCAGGCGGGCAGCGGGTCGCGCACGTACAGCGCGGAGATCAGCACGTCGTCGCAGGCATCGAGCAGCGCGCGGGCTTCGGCATGGAAGCCCGCATAGGCCTCGCGCACGTCTTCCACGCGGCCCGGCGTGGTCCAGGATTCGTTGCGCCAGGCTTCCTGCGCCACCGTGGCGAAGACAAAGATCTCGCGGCCGCGGTTGAGCGGGAAGGTCACGATCTGCGAGGTTGCCTCGGGGCCCCACCACTTGGTAAAGGCTTGCAGGTTCGGCACGGAGGCAAGGCGCTCGGCCGGCACCACCGCGCGGTAGGCCACCACGCCGGTGAAGACCGGATGCTCCGGCCCGAACAGCGACGTGCGCACCGCCGAATGGATGCCGTCGGCGCCGATCAGCACATCCACGTCTTCCTGCGTGCCGTCGGCGAAGCGCAAGGTTGCGCCGGCCTCATGCCGTTCGAGTCCCGTCGCCTTCTTGCCGAGCCTGACGCATGCAGCGGGCAGGGCGCGCTCCAGCGCGGTCATCAGGTCGCCGCGGTGCATGGTGAGCTGCGGCGCGCCATAGCGGATCTCCGCCTCGTCGGACATGGCCAGGCGCGAGGTTTCCTCGCCGGTATTCCACGCCCGGCTGATGCGGTGGGTAGGCCGCGCGGCGGTCTCGCGCAGCGCTTCGCCCA
The DNA here is from genome assembly GCF_056396665.1 of Cupriavidus sp. 05T313. Lineage (NCBI taxonomy): Bacteria > Pseudomonadati > Pseudomonadota > Betaproteobacteria > Burkholderiales > Burkholderiaceae > Cupriavidus > Cupriavidus sp. 05T313. Next base: position 6,912 of record NZ_JBFTLX010000193.1, read on the forward strand.
CGCCCAGGCCATCCAGCGCGCGCACCGCGTTGGGCGTGAGGTTGATGTCCGCGCCGACCCGCGCAAAGCGCGCGGCCTGCTCGAACACCACGACATCCTGCCCGAGCTTGCGCAGCGCAATCGCCGCGGCGAGGCCGCCGATGCCGGCGCCGTTGATGCCAATTTTCCTTGAAGCCATGGTGCTTGTTCCTTTGGGGTCGCCTTGGTATGTACCCGGGGGGTGCGCCTCGCTGCATAGCGGCTGCGCTTGCCGGTAGATATGTTCAAATATGAACGTAATGTTCATAAAAGAATATAAAGGCGGCAAGGGGATGTCAACCCGAGGGTTTACGCGGGGGCGAACGAAGGAAGAGACCGCATTGCGGCCTCAAGGGAAGGAGAAAACCTGCGGGTGCGTGGGTCCGCCTGAAGGCGGCGGGTGCGCGAGTTCAACCCACGAGGTTGAACTGCGCAGTCTCTTTGCGTGCCGGCGCGGCGTGCCTTCTTTTGGGGGGCTAGTATTCCCGCAATATCCAACCACTGATAAACGCAAAATACTCGCGCAACCAGGCGTTGTATCGCAAATAGAGTGGCGTAGCGGCCCCTGCGCCTGACACGGTCCGGAACCCGGCCTTATGCGCAATCCGCTTCGCGCGTATCAGGTGAAAATCACTGGTCACCAGCACTAGCGGGTCGCCGGCGCTCACGCCTTGTTGCTCCAGCAACCGGCGGCTGAAGAGCAGGTTTTCCTCCGTGCTGGTACTCCGGTCTTCCCGGATCAGGCGGTCCGGCGCCAGGCCATGCGTGGTCAGGTAGTCCGCCATGACATCCGCCTCGCTGCACCGCAGTCCGAAGTCCTGGCCGCCGCTCACCACCACTCGCGCCGCTGGCCATTGCCGTGCCAGCGCCAGGCCTTCGTCCAGCCGCGCAGCCAGGGTAGGCGATGCGGCGCAATGTGGTGTGCCAGAGCCCAGTATGAGGATGGCTTTGGGGGGCGATCCCGCGTCCGTGGATTCGGAAATGCCGGCGCTTATGAAATAGAAGAACATCCCCAATGTCACCAGCCACGCGGCAAACGCCGCCCGGCCTATCCCCCAGATCCATCGGCGCCGCCGGCTGGCCGTGCGCCATTGCGCCACTGTCTCCCAGCGCCATGACAGCATGAGAAAGGCCGCGCCGATCGCCAGAGGCAGGACGACACCGAAGTTGAACAGTCCCATCAGCATCAGCGCGAAGGCATCGCCAATCATCAGTGCGCCAGGTAGTGCAAGGCAGGTGCGCCGCCAGGCAGCGCTAGTCGACAATGTTGCGCGTGTCACTTTCATCCAGGCAAATGGTTAGTTGCATGCCTTCTTTGTTGAAGGCGCAATGGGGCAGGGGCGCGTGCAGGGCGTTGGCGAGCGGGATCCCTGCGAAGATCAGAATCAACGACCCGGCGGCCGCTAGCCGCACCAGCACCCTCGCTTGCGATGTCTTGGCACAGTGCCAGTCACTGGTTTCCTTCCGGGGTCCCGCTCACATCGCCTCGCGCCTGGCCCTCGCCCAGCGAACGCAGGAACGCCGGCACCTTGGCGCTGCTGGTGAGCTGTACGCGGGTGATGAGTTCGTAGTCCACACGGCTCATGCCGTAAGTCTGGGCGATATCGTGCTGCAGACGGTGCCAGAGGTGGCAGGTCATCTGGGCATCGGCCATCGCACGGTGGGCACGCCCGGACTTCGGCAATCGCAGCATGTCGACCAGCGTCGACAACCTGTGGTTTTGCGCGTGCGGGTAGACGCGCCGCGAAACGAGCATGGTGCAGGCGAAGGACTGATCGGACGACATGCCCAGGTGCGCAAGCTCGGCTTGCCAAAACCTCCGGTCGAAACCCGCGTTGTGGGCCACCACGGGATGCTTGCCGACGAACTGGGCCGCTTCTCGCATCACCTTCGACGCGGCAGGTGCCGATGCAATCATGTCGTTCGTGATGCCGGTGAGGTTCACGACCTGCGAGGGGATGCGCCTGCCCGCGTTCATCAAACTTTGATAGCGGTCGACGATTTGCCCGTCACGCAACAGAATGACAGCAATCTCGGTAGCCCGGTCGCCTTGATTGGGTGACAGTCCCGTCGTCTCAAAATCCAGAACCGCAATGGTCTGCATACTGTTTCTCTTGATCTTTGTTAGTTCATTGCCCGTCCAGGCCACTAGCTCAGGACGACTGTGTCAGCGTCGCGGGCGCGGGCTTTGCCGCCCGCCGCCGCGCGCGCGCCGCCAGTCCGCTGCCGAGCGCCCAGCGCAAGGTGGGGGCCAGCACTCGCATGCCGGCCAGCGAAACCGGCCGGCGGATCGCGGTGGCGCCATGCAGGCCAAGCTCGCGCTGGGCCCAGTGCGGCAGCAGTGCAATGCCCGCGTCGGCCATGATGCGTACAGCCGGCACCAGCAGCGGGCTGGCCACCGGCATGGCCATCACCAGCCTTACCACTTCGCGGCTGCGCTCGCTCACGACCAGTTGCGGGCGCATGCGCTCCAGGTAAGCGGCGATGGCTGCCGTGCTGCGGGGTATTTCGGTAGCGCCCAGCAGTTCGGCGATACGTGCCTCTTCCTCGTAATAGCGGTCCTGCTCGGCAAGCGAGAGCGGGCCGACATAGCGCAGGTATGCGGTCAGGAAGCTCGACACCTCGGCCACATGGACCCAGGTCAGCAGCGCCGGATCGTCCGCCGCGTAGGGCCGTCCGTCCGGGGCGGTGCCCTTGACCGCGGCGTGAATGCGCCTGACGCGGTCAATGAGCGCCAGCGCATCGGCGCGGCTGCCGTAGGTGGTGCCGGCGATGAACTGCGCGGTGCGTCCCAGCCGGCCCTGCATATCGGTGCGGAAGGTGGAGTGATCCCACACGCCGGCCAGCGCCAGCGGATGCATGGTCTGCATCAGCAGGGCGCTGACGCCGCCCGCCAGCATCGCCGGAAAATCGGCGTGCACCCGCCAGCAGACCGCGTCCGGGCCGAACAGGCCGGGGTCGCCGGGCGGGTTGTCATAGTCGAGGCTGAGGCCGGAGTTGCTCCGGGTCAGACCCCTCACCTGCGCGCCCGCCCGGGCGCGCAGGCGGTCGAGCAGCCGCCGGTGAGGGCCGCCGGGCGGGGACATGGAGGGGGGAATGCCGGGGGGATGGCCTTGCGAGCCGCTCATAAAAGCCTGGTGATTGCGTGTCGATTCGACCCTAATGATGACACACGGCTCAGTAGTAATGCAGGTCCGTCGCCTTGCCCCAGAAAACACGGTAGGCGTAGAGCGTGTAACCCAGGATGGTGGGCAGCACGACCGCCGCGCCGGCCAGGATGACGCCGAGCGATTCCGGTGCGCTCGCAGCTTGCCAGATATCGATCTTGTCCACCACCAGATAGGGGAAGATGCTGTACGCCAGGCCGTTGAACGCCATCAGGAAGATTACCGCGGTGCCGGCGAACGGCACCCAGCACCAGCGGTCGTTGCCGCGGTCGTGCATGGCCGGCATGCGCCGCAGCAGGCGGTCGATGATGACGAACAGTGCCACCGTGACCAGCGGGATCGGCGCCAGCAGGATGATGTTGGGCAGCGAGAACCATTTGTCGAAGATGCGCTGGCTCACCATCGGCGTGACCAGCGAGATCGCCGCCACGCCGATGCCGGTCAGCCACAGGCTGCGGCGCGCCCAGTACATGGCGCRCCGCTGCAGGCTGCCGCTGGTCTTCATGATCAGCCAGCCCGCGCCCAGCAGGCAGTAGCCCGCCACCAGGCACAGCCCCACCACCACCGCGAAGGCAATGTCGAGCCAGCCGTACTGGAAGCCGGTGATATAGAGGCCGAGCATCAGGCCTTGCGAGAAGGCAGCCAGCAGCGAACCCGCGTAGAACGCGCGGTTCCACCACGGCTTATGGTGGGCGCGCGCCTTCACGCGGAAGTCGAACGCCACGCCGCGGATGATCAGCCCCGCCAGCATCAGCGCCACCGGCAGGTAGAGCTGGGTCAGGATCGCGCCGTGGGCGATGGGGAACGCCGTGAGCAGCAGGCCTACGCCGAGCACCAGCCAGGTTTCGTTGGCGTCCCAGAAGGGGCCGATCGAGGCGATCATGGTGTCCTTGTCGGCATCGTCCGCGCGGCGCAGCAGCACGCCAACGCCCAGGTCGTAGCCGTCCAGGATCACGTAGATCAGCATCGAGAGGCCCATCAGGGCCAGGAATACCAGCGGCATCCAGCCGGCGGGTTGGGTCAGGTCGTTCATTCTGCGCTCCGCAATTCGCCAGGCACCACGGCTTGAAGGGGTTCGATCCCGGGCTTGCCTGCATTGGCGTCGGTCCCCGCTTTGCGGGCCAGGTAGAAGACCACCGAGATATAGGCGGCGATCAGGGCCAGGTAGAGCGCGAGATACATCGCCAGCGTGGCGCCGATCATGGCTGCCGGCACCTTGGAGGCCGCCTGCGCGGTGGTCAGCACGCCGTACACCAGGTAAGGCTGGCGGCCGATCTCGGTGACGTACCAGCCGGCCACCAGGGCCACCCAGCCGGAGAAGGTCATGGCCACCAGCGCCCGCGCCATCCACGGCGCGGGCTGGCCGCCACGGCGCAGTTGCCACGCCGCCACCCACGACACCGCCAGCATCAGCAGGCCCACGCCCACCATGATGCGGAAGGCGAAGAATAGCGGCGCCACCGGCGGATGCCTGTCGCCAAAGGCGTCGATGCCTTTGACCTCGCCATCCGCGCTATGGGTCAGGTAGATCGAAGCCAGCTTGGGAATGGCGATCTCGAAATCGTTGTTCCGCGTGGTTGCATTGGGCAGGCCGAACAGCACGGCCGGCGCGCCTTTCTCGGTTTTCCAGATGCCTTCCATAGCGGCGATCTTGGCTGGCTGGTGGTGCAAGGTGTTAAGTCCATGCAGGTCGCCCGCCACGATCTGCAGCGGGATCAGCACCGCAGCGATGGTCACGCCGGTGCGCAGCGACGACAGCACATCCGGCGCGCGGTCGCCGCGCAGCCAGCGGTAGGCCGAGATGCCAGCCAGCAGGAAAGCCACGGTCAGGCCCGAGGCCAGCAGCATATGGACGAAACGGTAAGGGAAGGACGGGTTGAAGATCACCGCCAGCCAGCTCGTCACGTGGGCGCGGCCATCGATCATCTCGAAGCCCGCCGGGGTTTGCATCCACGAGTTCAGCGCCAGGATCCAGAAGGCCGACAAGGTGGTGCCGCCCGCCACCAGCAGCGTGGCGATGGTATGCGTGCGGTTGCTGACGCGGCGCATGCCGAACAGCATGATGCCGAGGAAGGTGGCCTCCAGAAAGAATGCCGTCAGCACCTCATAGGCCAGCAGCGGCCCGGCCACATTGCCCACGGTTTCCATATAGCCCGGCCAGTTGGTGCCGAACTGGAAACTCATGGTGATGCCGCTGACCACCCCCAGCGCAAAGGTCAGGGCGAAGATCTTCACCCAGAAGCGGTAGGCGGCCATCCAGCGGTCGTCGCCGGTCTTGTTGAAGCGCAGCTTGAAGAACAGCAGCACCCAGGTCAGGGCGATGCTGATGGTGGGAAACAGGATATGGAAAGTGATGTTGGCGGCAAACTGCACGCGCGCCAGCACCACCGGGTCGAGCGACGAGAACATGGAACTACTCCTTCCGGGTGCGGGTCGRCTTGGCCTTCACGACGCTGGCTGGGGCGGTATCGGCGCGAGGCTTGCCGCCGAGGGCGATGCTGAATTTTTCTTTCGCTTCCAGCAACTTGTTGACCTTGGAGCCGAGCTTCATCAGCTTTTCCAGCGTGGCCACGTCGAGCTTCTGGATATCGCCGAACCAGCTCGTTACCAGCAGGATCAGCTGGTACATCTCCTTCATTCGCTCCTGCGCATGGCGGTCGTTGGGGTCGGACGGGGTTTCCAGCTGGACTTCGCGCAGCATCGACAGGGTCGGATCGATCTCGCGCCGGCGGCGTTCCTCGGCCAGCGTGCGGAAGATGGCCCAGACATCGTCAGGCGCCGAGAAATACTCGCGGCGATCTCCTGGCTGATGCGACAGTTTCACCAGGTTCCACGACTCCAGCTCCTTCAGGCCGATGCTGACATTGGAGCGCGAAAAGCCCAGCGCTTCGGCGATCTCGTCGGCATTGAGCGGGCGGGAGGCGGTGAACAGCAGGGCGTAGATCTGTCCGACTGTACGGTTGATACCCCAGCGGCTGCCCATTTCGCCGAAATGGAGCACGAAGCGCTGGATCAGGGGCGAGAGATGCATGCTTGTCTGTTTTGAATTTTTAGAAAGTTTTGAAAGTTTAGTATGAAACGGGAGAACGTGGCCGGGTTCTAKGGGTGCGGCAAGGTGTCGCTGCCCAGACTTGGGGTTCGCTGCAAGCGGCTCAAAGCGTGATTGTCTGAGTTCCGTAGCCGGGCTGGCCCCAGGCCACTCAATTCGCTTGAGTGGCTGCGGGAACACTTTACGAATTTCCCAGAAAAAGCTTGCAAGCTTAGTGGGAAACCCTTAGTATTCGGTCCCCCGCAGCAGGAAACACCGCTGCAAACYGAGYGGCAGAAAATGGTTGCGGGGATTAACGAGAGTAATCAGGCGAAGTCAGCGAAGTTTCCGGGAAAAAGAAATTTCGCAAAATGCTTGATTAAGTTTGAAAAGTTCTTCATAATCTCGTTTCTCTGCTGCAGCAAACGCAGCGACGCGGTRAGCAAAGCGAACCGCRRCYAGTTCTTTAACAAACAAACAACCGATAAGTGTGGGCGCTTGATAGCGGATGCGGAAGACTTCGGTCTTTTAGCTTACAAGTTATAAAGTGCTCGCACAGTAAAACATGTTGGTTATGTCCGGGGTGCAAATCACGGATGTAGCCAGTCA
>NZ_JBFTLX010000194.1:0-13655 GCF_056396665.1 Cupriavidus sp. 05T313
GGCCAAGGGCGCCAATGCCGAAGCGCTGGTCAACTACCGCAAGGCCATGTTGCGCGCCACGGAAGACGTGGAGAACGCCATCGTCACCCTCACCGAACTGGAGTCGCAAGGCAAGGAACTGTCCACCGAGATCGACGCCCACGTGCGGGCGCGTGGCGCCTCCGAAGACGCCTACAAGGGTGGTGCCGTCAGCCTGTTCGAGGTGCTGGACGAGGAGCGCCAGTTGCTGGCCGCGCGCGACCAGCAGGCCCGCGTGCATGCCGACAACGCGCGCGCTGCGGTGGCCACGTTCCGCGCCCTTGGCGGCGGCTGGTGACATGCGTGGCTGGTGGTGGCGCCCCTGGCGCCGCGCCACCACAGACATCCACGCACCATTCCCGTGCCGCCGCACTCCCCCGGCACAAAGGCGCGCACAACTGGTGCGTACGCCTGGCCGTTGACCGGCCCATTGCGTACAAAACATGCGCACCACGCTTGTATATCAGGCTGGCATACCTCTTGCCTCATAGCCTGCCATGACCTTCTCCATCCCATCCTTTACCGATGCCTCCGGCCCCATGCGCGGCAGCACATCCGCCGGGATCGCCGAGCGCATCACGCAATCGGTCCTGGCCCAGCGGCTGGCCCCCGGCACCCGGCTGGGCGAGCAGGCGCTGGCGGGACTGTTCGGCGTTAGCCGGACCCTGGTGCGCGAAGCGCTGACGCGGCTGGCGGCACGCGGCATCGTCACGGTGTCGGCCCGGCGCGGCTGGTTCGTGATCGAGCCGTCCCGGCAGGAGGCCAGCCAGGCGTTTGCCGCGCGGCGCGCGATCGAACTGGGCTTGCTGCGCTATGCGGCGCCGGTCTCGGCGGCTGCCATTGACCGGCTGCAAGCGCATGTGACGCAGGAACAGCGCGCGCTGCGCGGCGACGACACCGCCCTGCGCAGCTACCTGCTGGGCGACTTCCATGTGTGCCTGGGCGAGTGCGTGGGCAATGTGCTGCTGGCCGACACGCTGCGCGACCTGACCGCGCGCACCACGCTGATCGCCATGCGCTACCAGTCCAGCCACCAGGCCAGCGAATCCTGCGCCGAGCATGTGCGGATCGTGGCGGCGCTGGCCCGGGGCGACACCGAACGCGCCATTGCACTGATGGATGCGCATCTCGGCCACGTGGAGGCTGGCCTCAGCGCCGCCACGCCGGAAGTCCCGCCCGATCCGCTTCGCCAGGCGCTGCGCCCGCTGGGGCCGCGCGCCTGAAGCATCGACTCTCAATTCGTACCCCGCCAACCTCATCACCTAATCGCCTCAACGGCAAGCTTGCAAGGACCCTTTATGAAACTCTCGAAACTCCTCCTCGGCCTCGGTGCCGCCGCCCTCGCCTTCTCGATGCAGACCGCCGGCGCCGAAGCGCTCGATGACGTGATCAAGGCCGGCGTGCTCAAGGTCGCGGTACCGCAGGACTTCCCGCCCTTCGGCTCGGTCAACGCCGAGATGAAGCCGCAAGGGCTGGACATCGACGTGGCGGCGCTGATCGCCAAAAGGATGGGGGTGAAGCTGGAACTCGTGCCCGTGACCAGCACCAACCGCGTGCCCTACCTGCAGACGAAGAAGGTGGACCTGGTGATCTCCAGCATGGGCAAGAACCCCGAGCGCGAGAAGGCCATCGACTTCAGCGAAGCCTATGCGCCGTTCTATAACGGCGTGTTCGGCCCGGCCGACCAGAAAGTGACCGCCGCCGCCGACCTGGCCGGCAAGACCGTCGGCGTGACGCGCGGGGCGGTCGAGGACCTAGAGTTGAGCAAAATCGCCCCGCCCACCGCCACCATCAAGCGCTACGAAGACAACAACGGCACCATCAGCGCCTTCCTGTCCGGCCAGGTGCAACTGGTGGCGACGGGCAACGTGGTCGCGGCCGCCATCCTCGCCAAGAACCCGCCCAAGAAGCCGGAGCCCAAGTTCCTGATCAAGAACTCGCCTTGCTTCATCGGCCTGAACAAGGGCGAACCCAAGCTGCAGGCCAAGGTCAACGCGATCCTGGCGGACGTGAAGAAGGACGGGGAACTCAATGCGCTGACGGTGAAGTGGCTGGGCATGCCGCTGCCGGCCACGCTTTGATACGGATGCCCTGAAACGGAAAGCCGCGCCGGACGGACGACCGCTCCGGCACGGTGTACTGCGCCAGCCTCGCGCGCATGAGCGCACCCGCGGCGCGCCCCCAACGAACGCATTCGCATGTCCTATCAATTCGATTTCCTTTCAGCCTTCGACTATGCCGGCGTGTTCGCGCACGGCGTCGCCGTCACGGCTGAACTCACCGTCGTGGGCGGCGTGCTGGGGGTAGCCCTTGGCATTGCCTGTGCCTGGGCGCGCACCCAGGGCCCGGCCTGGCTGGCGGCCATCGCCGGAGGCTATGTGGAGCTGATCCGCAATACGCCTTTCCTGGTCCAGCTGTTCTTTATCTTCTTCGGCCTGCCGAGCGCGGGCGTGCAACTGGGCGAAATGCAGGCCGCCATCCTGGCCATGGTGATCAACCTCGGCGCCTACAGCGCGGAGATTGTCCGCGCGGGCATCGCGGCCGTGCCGCGCGGCCAGTTGGAGGCAGGCGCGAGCCTGGCGATGGCGCCCTTCCAGGTGTTCCGCCACGTGGTGCTGCGCCCGGCCCTGAAGAAGATCTGGCCTGCGCTATCCAGCCAGGTGGTGATCGTCATGCTGGGCTCGGCGGTGTGCTCGCAGATCGCCGCCGAGGACCTGACCTTTGCCGCCAACTTTGTCCAGGGGCGGAATTTCCGGGCCTTCGAGGTCTACCTGCTGACCACCGCCATCTACCTGCTGCTCGCCATCGGCCTGCGCCAGATACTGCGCGGCGTCGGCGGCATGCTGTTCCGGAGGGCGTCATGACCGAATTCTCAAGCTGGGACATCCTGCGCAACCTGCTGCTGGCGGCCCGCTGGACCGTGGTGCTGTCGCTGGTGGCCTTCGCCGGCGGCGCCGTGACCGGGCTGCTGGTACTGATGATGCGCATCAGCCGCCGCGCGCCGCTGCGCCGCGCGGCCTGGGGCTTTATCGAGGTCTTCCAGGGCACGCCGCTGCTGATGCAGCTGTTCCTTGCCTTTTTCGGGCTGGCGCTGTTCGGCGTGGAAATCCCGGCCTGGCTGGCCGCCGGGCTGGCGCTGTCGCTCTGGTCGGGCGCTTACCTGGCGGAGATCTGGCGCGGCTGCGTGGAGGCCATCCCCAAGGGCCAGTGGGAAGCCGCCGGCTGCCTCTCGCTGGGGCATCTGCAGCAGATGCGCTACGTGATCCTGCCGCAGGCGCTGCGCATCGCCGTCGCGCCCACGGTGGGCTTCGTGGTGCAGATCATCAAGGGCACGGCGCTGGCATCCATCATCGGTTTTGTCGAACTGTCCAAGGCCGGCACGGTGATCACCAACGCCACCTTCAGCCCCTTTACCGTCTATGCGCTGGTCGCGCTGATCTACTTCGCGCTGTGCTGGCCGCTATCCCGCTACAGCCGTTATCTGGAAAGGAAGCTCAATGTCGCTCATCGCCATTGAAAACGTAAAGAAGCGCTTTGGCGCCAACGAAGTGCTCAAAGGCATCGACCTGAAGGTGGAGCCGGGCGAGGTGATCGCCATCATCGGCAAGAGCGGTTCGGGCAAGAGCACGCTGCTGCGCTGCATCAACGGCCTGGAGAGCATTGACGAAGGCAATATCACCGTGGCCGGCGCCAAGCTGGGCAGCAGCGAGCTTGAGCTGCGCGCGCTGCGGCGCAAGGTGGGCATGATCTTCCAGCAGTTCAACCTGTTCCCGCATCTGAGCGCGGGACGCAACGTGATGCTGGCGCCGACCGTGGCGGGCGGCGTCAGCGAGTCCGAGGCGCTGGCCCGCGCGCGCGAGTGTCTGGCCAAGGTGGCGCTGGGGGAAAAGTTCGATAGCTATCCGGACCAGCTTTCCGGCGGSCAGCAGCAGCGSGTGGCGATCGCGCGGGCACTGGCCATGCAGCCGCGCGCGCTGCTGTGCGATGAGATTACCTCGGCGCTGGACCCGGAACTGGTGATGGAGGTGTTGAACGTGGTACGTCAACTGGCGAGCGAAGGCATGACGCTGTTGATGGTGACGCATGAAATGCGGTTTGCGCGGGAGGTGTGCAACCGCGTGGTGTTCATGCACCAGGGGCGCGTGCATGAAATCGGGCCACCGGAAGAGATCTTCGCCAATCCGGCCACGCCCGAGCTGCAGCAATTCCTGGGCATGGCGGCCTGACATCCGCCAGCCAGGAACCGCGCCGGCAGGCTGCCTGCGCGGTTTCCATCCTGGCGGTGGATCTTCGGCGGGAATTGCCGCGCGCCATCCGGCTCTCAGGCAAACGCGATGCGAGAGGATGGCAGCACCGTGCCGACCGATTGGRCAAAGCGCCCGACGATGCGATCGATATCCGCTTCCGTGCAGATGAACGGCGGCGCAAACAGCACGTGGTCGCCGTGCACGCCATCGACCGTGCCGCCCATCGGATAGATAAGAAGGCCGTTCTGCATCGCGGCCGACTTGAGCTTCGCGTGGACCTTCAGCGCCGGGTCCAGGGTCGCCTTGGATGCGCGGTCCTCCACGAACTCGACGCCAACGAACAAACCGCGCCCCCGGATGTCGCCAACGTTCGGATGATCGCCCAGCACTTCACGCAGCCTGGCGCGCAGTTGCTCGCCGCGTGCCAGCACATTGGCAAGCAGCCCCTCCTCGGCAATCGTGCGTTGCACGGCCAGCGCCGCGGCACAAGCCGTGGCGTGCCCGATGTAGGTGTGGCCATGCTGGAAGAACCCGCTGCCGCCCACGATGGCATCATAGATGCGGCTGGTCGCGAGCATGGCGCCGATCGGCTGGTAGCCCGCGCCCAGGCCCTTGGCAATGGTCACGATGTCCGGCACGACACCGTCTTCCTCGCAGGCAAAAAGATAACCGGTCCGTCCCATGCCGGACATGACCTCGTCGAGGATCAGCAATACGCCGTACTTGTCGCATACGGCACGGATGCGCTTGAGATAGTCGGCAACCGGCGCAACCGCGCCGGCGGTAGCGCCAACCACGGTCTCGGCCACGAACGCCGCCACGCTTTCCGGGCCAAGCTCCAGGACCTTGGTCTCGAGTTCGTCGGCGAGGCGCTGCGCGTACTGCGCGTCGGTCTCGCCGGCCGCCTGATCGCGGTAGGCATAGCAGGGCGACACATGATGCGCCGGCACCAGCAGCGGCAGGAAAGGCTCGCGCCGCCAGGCATTGCCGCCAATGGCCAGCGCCCCGAGCGTATTGCCGTGGTAGCTCTGGCGGCGGGCGATGAAATGCCGGCGTTCGGTCTGCCCGATTTCCACGAAGTATTGGCGAGCCAGCTTCAGCGCGGCCTCGACGGCCTCGGAACCGCCCGACACGAAGTAAACGTGGTCAAGGTCGCCTGGCGCGGCCTGTACCAGGGTATCGGCCAGCGTTTCGGACACCTCGGTGGTGAAGAACGAGGTGTGCGCGTAGGCGATCGTGTCGACCTGCGCCTTGATCGCCTCGATCACGCGGGGATGGCCATGACCAAGGCAAGATACTGCCGCTCCGCCCGAAGCATCGATGTAATGCTTGCCGTTGCTGTCGATGAGTTCGATGCCCTTGCCCCCGACGGCTACGGCGAGGGACTGGCGAGGATTGCGGTGGAATACGTTGGTCATGATGTGTGCTCACTTTACTGCGACTCGATGCCGGCCTGCGCAACGGCGGCCCGCTTCGCGGCGAACTTTACCTTCAAAGCTGCATCATCCCGGTCATACCGCATGCGCATTGACCTGAAGTATAAGAAGGCCACCCCCATATTGCAACACTTGTGTCTTTTATGATTTTTATGATTTATATGATTCCAATTTGAGGGCGACCCACCTGCGGACGGTAGCCGTGCATCCGGCGCTTGCCTGTGCAACAATCGTTACAGACACCCTGACCGCGACTGACCATGACAATCGAATCCTCCGCGCCGCCGCAGCACCTGGACGAATTGCTCGCCCTGCTCCGGGAAAACTTCGCGGCGCTTAGCCCGCAATTCCAGGGGGGCGCCCGCTACCTGCTCGACCATCCCCAGGAGATACCCATCCTGTCCATGCGCAAGATTGCCGTGGACGCCGGAGTCCAGCCCGCAACGCTGGTACGCCTGGCGCAGTTTCTCGGGTTCGAGGGTTGGCAAGGACTGCGCGAGCTCTTCGTGGAGGCATTCCGCGGCGGCCCCCAGCCCTATGCAAAACGGGCCAAAAAGCTGGTCCGGGAAAGCGGTTCTAGCCGGATGCTCGCGGAGATGCTCGATACGCAGCACCGGAACCTCGACCTCACAGGCGCCAACAACGCGGAATCGATGCCACGTGCCGCAGAACTGCTCAGCGCCGCACCCAATGTCTACATTGCGGGTTTCCGCTCCTGCTATCCGATCGCCTTTACGTTTCACTACATCTATCGGCTGTTCCGCTCGTCGGCGCACCTGATCCACGGAGATGCCGGCACGCTGGAAATGGAACTGCGGGCCCTGGAGCCCAAGGATGCCGTCGTGGTTGCGAGTTTCGCTCCGTATTCGCAGGAGATCATTCGCGTCGCCGGCGCCGCGAAGCAAGCCGGCTGCCGCGTCATCGCCCTGACCGACAGCACGGTAGCGCCGATTGCACTGGAGGCGGACTGCACGTTGCTGTTCTCGGTCGACAGCCCTTCGTTCTTCCCCTCGATTACCGCCGGCGTGGCGGTCGTCGAAGCACTGGTCGAACAGCTTCTGGCCAAGAAGGGCAAGGGTGCAATCAAGGCGCTCGAACTTGCCGAAGGGCAATTGCACAAGACTGGCGCGTATGTGCGGGCGAAGCACGGCTAGCCAACGCGCCATGGTGCCAGGCGCGGGCAACCTGAACGGCAGAGGACTTACTCGAATGCCTCATCGCCCGGCTGCTCGTAAGCCTTCCTGACCTCTGCGCTCATCGGGAATTCGAAGTTGATGTTCTTTGGCGGGACGGGCTTGTTGAACCACTTGGCGTAGATGGCCTTGATCTCGCCGCTCTTCATCAGGCCAACGATCACGCCGTCGACCAGTTTCTTGAACTCGGGATCGTCCTTGCGCATCATGAAGCCGTAGGCTTCGAAGGACTGCGGCATGCCGACCACCGTCCATTCGGTGGGGTTCGGCGACATGGTCCGCACGCCGGAAAGCAGGACGTCATCCATCATGAAGGCGGCCACCCGGCCAGACTGCAGGATCAGGAACGATTCGCCATAGTCCTTGGCGCTCTGAATCGTGATGTTCGCCTTCTTCTCGTCATTGAGTTTGCGCAGGATCCGTTCGGAGGTGGTGCCCGCGTTCGTCACCACCGCCTTTCCGGAAAGATCATGGAAGTCCTGGACCGGACTCCCCTTCTTGACCAGCAGGCGCGTGCCCGCAACAAAAAAGGTGGTAGAGAAGGCTACCTGCTGTTGCCGCGACTTSAGGTTCGTGGTGACGCCGCACTCCAGGTCGACCGTCCCGTTCTGCACCAGCGAGATCCGGTTTTGCGAGGTCACCGGGATCATGCGCACCTGCAGGTTTGCTACCGCCGTCTGCTTGCCGACCTCCGCAATGACCTTTTCGCAGAGGTCCTGCGAATACCCAATCACCTTCTGGTTGCTGTCGTAGTAGGAAAACGGGATCGACGAGGTCCGGTGTCCGATCGCGATGGTCCCCGACGCTTTGATCCTCCCCAGGGTCGGACTGGCGGCTGCGTCAATAGCCTGGGCGGCGCCCGCGCCAAGAATGGATCCAACCAGCGCCACTCCCAGGCAGGTGACTTTAACGGCTTTCATCTATCGCTCCTTGTTTAGCAAACACGCGATGGGCCATCGCGCTTGAATGCTAGTCACCGAGCAACATCTGTTCCATACTTGTTAACCATGAAACATTCGTATTTTCAAAGCCGGATGTGACGCAACAAGCTCTCCAACGGGAAAAACAACGCAACATTTGGTGCAATCTCGCGTCAAGTTGAGGCACGCGGCCGGCTCCGCACCGCATGCGAGCGCCCGAGCAAGTCACGGGTGGATAGCACCGTCATACGTGTACGCCGGCGGCTGCCGGAGAGCAGATCCGCCCGGCGGCGGACGCAAGCCAATGCCACGCTTCGTCCGGCGCCTGGATGTGCCGACGATAGCGATGGGGCGAATGCAGGGGGGAGGTGACTACGGCAAGCGGCGCCCCAACCGGCACGGTGGGGCCCGACTTCAGTGATGAATACAACGGGGACCGGCGGACGTCTGCGTACA
Source organism: Cupriavidus sp. 05T313 (assembly GCF_056396665.1). Taxonomy (NCBI): domain Bacteria; kingdom Pseudomonadati; phylum Pseudomonadota; class Betaproteobacteria; order Burkholderiales; family Burkholderiaceae; genus Cupriavidus; species Cupriavidus sp. 05T313. Next base: position 8,271 of record NZ_JBFTLX010000194.1, read on the forward strand.
GCGTCTCACCGGCCATACACGCCGGGCGATTGCCGCAATGGCCTGTGGTGGAGGATTGCCGGCGGCCGTCCTCCGGCCCATCTCAACGCGCCAGCACGCCCCGGATCGTATCCGCGAGGTCCTTGGCCAGGAACTTCGACACATAGGCGTCGGCCCCGACCTTGCGCACATGGTCTTCGCTGGCGGTCCCCGACAGCGAGGAATGAATCACCACCGGGATCGACTTGAACCGCGCATCAGCCTTGATCTTGCGCGTCAGCGTGAAGCCGTCCATCTCGGGCATTTCCAGGTCGGTCAGCACCAGCGCGATCTCGTCCTGCACGGTCCGGCCGTTGGCGGCGGCGTGGTCGGCGATCTCGCCCAGTTGCTGCCAGGCTTCCTGGCCGGTCTTGGTCATCAGCACCGGCACGCCCATGGCCTTGAGGCCTTGCTCGATCAGGCTGCGGGCAAAGGCGGAGTCGTCGGCGGCCAGGATCTTGGTGCCGGGGCGCAGCGTGACCTGCGGTCCGACGGTCTTGGGATCGACTTCCGGCTGGCGCGTCGGCAGCACGTCGCGCAGGATCTGCTCGACGTCGAGCACTTGCACCAGGCGCGGGTTCTCGGTATCGGTATCGAGCTTGGCGATGCTGGTCACCATGTCGCCCTTGACGCTGGTCTCGGCCGAGACCACCTGGTTCCACTCCAGGCGCACGATCTCTTCCACCGCTTCCACGGCGAAGCCCTGGGTGGAACGCGCGTACTCCGTCACCAGCAGGATGTTGAGGCCGCTACGCGGCGTGCACCCGACCATCTTGGGCAGGTCGATCACCGGGATCACCTGGCCACGGATATCCGCCATGCCCAGCATGGCCGGGCCGCCTCCCACCACGGTGGTGACCTGGGGCATCACCAGGATTTCCCGGACCTTGAAGACGTTGATGCCGAACAGTTCGCTGTTCGCGGACTGGTCCGACTCGCCCAGGCGGAACAACAGCAACTCGAACTGGTTGTTGTTGGTCAGGTTGGTCCGTTCGTCGATGTCTCTCATCGAGCTGCTCATACGCTTCCTTTGTCCCCGCAAGGCGCGTGCTCGCCGCGCGGTGTTGATCGTTTCGCCGGGCCCGCCTGCCCTGCGAGGCGCCCGGGGCACTTGCCCCCAGGCGGCGGCGCTGCAATGACGGGCCACTGCTCCGGCTAACGGCCAATCTTTGGGGAAATTTAGCGGCAAAGCGGCGACAGGCATGCGATTTGGCGCCGCACACCGCTAAAGTGCGGAATGAGACAGGCCGGGGACAAGCTGACGGGTGTGCGACGACATGGCTGACACTTCCGGGCAATGAGCAACATGCCGCAGGAAGCACCTGAAAGAGAACGCCAGCCCAGCCGCTGGCGCTCATGCAACAGTAAATTCCGTGACCGATTTACACGAACTAAACAGCCGCTTAAAATCGCACGGCCAGCGCCGGCGACTATCGCATACGACCGCGCAGCCTTGATTTCACCGGCAGCTTCTGGGGACACACGCCGGCCAACCGCCTCCCTCGCCATGTCCCTGCCCATGCTGCCAGTCCATCGCCCACGCGCCACGGTTCCGGTCCGGCGCCTCGAGTAGCGCCCGCGTCATGCCGGGTTCCCCGGCTTCCCGCCTTGTATTCGCCCCAGGACGACAATTACCGCTGCGCGCCCGCGACGCGCCATGGTCCGTTGCCTGAGGCTGCCGCTTTGACCGCCAAGATATTCCGCCCCGCCCCACCATGTCCTCGAACAGCACGACGCTCGCCGCCCCGGATTCCGGGGAGCATCGGCAAGGCAGCATCAGCCGGCGCATCGTCGCCATCGTCTTCTTTAACTTCATTGCCTATCTCGCCGTCGGCCTGCCGCTGGCGGTGGTGCCCGGCTTCGTGCATGGCGACCTCGGCTATGGCACGGTCGTGGCCGGGCTGGCGGTCAGCATCCAGTACCTGGCGACRCTGCTCAGCCGGGCTTACGCGGGAACCCTGTGCGACCTGCAAGGCCCCAAGAAATCCGTCACCCTCGGGCTCATGCTATGCGCCGGCAGCGGCCTGCTGGCGGTGTTGTCCGCCCTGTTCGTGCAAACCGGCTGGCTCAGCCTGGCCTGGCTGTTCGCCGGCCGGCTGGTGCTCGGCGCGGGCGAGAGCCTCGTCACCACCGGCACCATCGCCTGGGGCATCGGCGACGTGGGATCCCGCCACACCGGCAAGGTGATCTCGTGGAACGGCATGACAACCTACGGCGCGCTGGCGCTGGGCGCACCGGTTGGCGTGCTGCTCGACGCCCGCTGGGGCCTTGCCTCGCTGGGCATCGTCACCACCATCATGGCCGCCGGCGCGTTCGCGCTGGCACGCCGCAAGGCAGCCGTGCCTACGGTGAAAGGCGCGCGCATGCCGTTTCGCACCGTGTTCCGCCATATGACGCCCTTCGGCCTGTGCCTGGCACTGGGCTCGGTGGGCTTCGGCGCCATCACGGCCTTTGTCACGCTGTACTACGCCAGTCACGGCTGGGACCACGCCGCGCTGGCGTTGACCAGCCTGGGTGTGAGCTTCATCCTGGCGCGCCTGCTGCTGGCCGACAGCATCGTGCGCTTTGGCGGCTATCCGGTGGCGCTGTGCTCCTTTGCGGTGGAAGCCGCCGGGCTGGCGCTGATCTGGCTGGCGCAGGGGCCAGCCCAGGCGCTGGCGGGCGCGGCGGTCACCGGTTTTGGCTTTGCCCTGGTGTTCCCTTCGCTGGGCATGGAGGCGGTCAAGCTGGTGCCCCCGAGCAACCGCGGCTCGGCGCTCGGCGCCTATGCGCTCTTTCTCGATCTTTCACTGGGGCTGACCGGCCCGGTGGCGGGGGTGATTGCCAGCCATGCGGGCTATGGCTCGGTGTTCCTGTTCTCGGCCATGGCGGCGCTGGCCGGGCTGGGCTTGAGCCAGGTGCTGGCGGCGCGGGCACGGGCACGGCTGACGGATTGAGGCGCGGGCGCGGATATGCCGGCCGAGTACTCCCACGGCAAACGACCACACGATCAACGCGCGACAACGCCGCCTCGACCACACGGTCACGGCGTGCTCACGCCTCATTGACCTGGGTACTCCATCTGCAGGCTTACCCAGTCCGCGGTCCGTTGGCCAAAGCTGGCGGCGATACGACCGAGCGCCTCGTCGAGCGCGCGCAGCGGCCGCTCGGTCCGGGGTGCGGCCAGCATGCGGCGCGGCGCATCGACGTTCGCCACGCGGTCCGGCACGATCGTGAGTCCGCGTTTGGTGACGATGGGCTCCCGGTTCTTCGACACCGTATAGATGGTCGACCGGAACGTGGTCGCGAAGGCGTCCGCTTCAAGCACCAGCGCGATCTCGTCCACGCCGGGCGCAACTGGAATGCCGATGTCCTCGTGCGACCAGAACGAAACATAGTTGCGGGCAATCGTCAGCATGGCCGGCAGCCCCAGGTGGAATCGTTCGCTCGGGTGCCCGGACGACCAGCGCTCAATGCCGAGCGACCTCGCCAGCGCCACCGCCCGCTCGCGCCCCCCGATCGCCTCGACCAGCGCAAACGAGACCGGGATCGTGGCCGTGACACCGGTCGTGGTCACCACCTTGCGATCCGCGACATAGCGCTTGCGGCGCACCCATTTGGTCCCGGGATACGCCTTACGCAGGTCGTCGAACGAGTACCAGTGGCCCGTGGCATTGCGCCCCTCGAGCAACCCCGCGCGCGCCAGCACCCAGACGCCGTCGCAGACGCCCACCACCGTGGCACCCTTGCGCGCCTGCGCGGCCACCCACGCCAGCAGCTTCGGATCCTCGTCGCGATGGACCGCCGGCACGATCACATAGTCGGCGCCTTCCGGGAAGCGACGGTCGAAGTCGTCGGTCGTCGCCTGCGGCGTGATTGTTAGGCTCGCGGGGAACATGCGGACTGAGCCCGGCTGGGTTGCGAGCGCATGCACGTCGGCTGCGTTCGATGCGGACAGAATGCCATAGGGCACCACGTAGTCAGACAGTTCCGTGTAGTAGTTCTCCGCCACCACGGCTACGAGGGGCTTGGCGCGGCCGAAGCGCGGCTCGTACGCCGGCAGCCGGTCCGGTTGCGGCTCGACCGCCTGCGGCACACCAGCGGTCGGGCCAGCGACGGCAGGCATTCCGGACGCCGCCCCCCAAGCAGCCTGTTCGACGATCAGGACAGATATCAGCAACACGATGAATCTACGCATGCATTCCTCTAATCTTCGGAGTCAATGCCACGACCATGTCGCTCCATGCCATGGCAAGACAAAGCGGCTTCCTGCATGACGTGGGTTGGTGCTGGCGCAATATCCCGCACCAGTCCGGCCAGGCTATGCAGCCCAAGGGGCCTGATGGGCGTCGCCGGATCACGGCGTCTCCCCCGCTGCTTCTGGTTTTCCCTTGAAATGGCGGCCAGGCTTCGACCGCGCACTTCGCGCCTGTCCCTGCGGCCTTCGTGACGCCTGCCGTCGCGCGCGTACAGCTTGCTCCGCCGTCACCTTGCCCGCAAACTCTCCGTTCAGGTCCAGGCGCGGTGCATGCTCGACCAGGCACGCCCAATAGCGGCTTCCCCGGCACCAGGTGGCAATGGCCTGCGTCAACTGCTCGTGCGTGATACCCAAACGCTCCAGATGTTGGGCTGCGTCCCCGAGGATGCCTAGTTTGAGGGGCACCTTGGGCGCAGGGTTGACAGGAAAGACAAGCGGAAAATATTTCTGCAAACGCCGGATCGCCTCCACTACCGGTTCGACCGACTCGCGCGCCTTCCTGCGGGTGGTGGCGGCCTTCGGCTTGGCTGGCTTGGCTTGTTCGGCTTGCGCCCGCAGGCGATTGCGCAATTCGGCTAATTGCTCAAAACCCATTTTGCACTTCACTGAAGGTGGTTCATCTTGCCGCGAGGTTACCCGATCAACGCCAGAGCCGCATTCAGAATGGTCTGAACGCGTTTGAAAACACGGAGATAGAACATGCCGGATTGCCCGTGGCAGCTTGCTCCGTACTGGCCTATATCTGGAGCCTCGATAAATGGCAAGAAGCCTGCCCATGCCAATGAATACCATCTGGTCGCGCCACCGCCAAAACCGCAGCCTCCCACTACGTGAGCAATGATGACCTTGGTTAGGCGTACCTGCATGGGAAGTCGGTCAATGGCTTGGCGCGCATCCGCCCGCCTGGAATACAAGTGAGCCTGCTCCTGAAGCGGGAACACCGAAAGAGCACCCGCCGCGAATTGAGGTTCTAACATGGCCAGCATGGCCCGACGACCGCCGTCCAAGATAAATGGGGTCAACGGGTAGTCCAGCGCCGCAGAGCCATCCGAACGAATCTTGACTTTTCCCGCGCTCGCTTGCTCACGGAGACCATCGCACACGAGCGCGGCCACGACGTGCATATTTAC
>NZ_JBFTLX010000195.1:0-15080 GCF_056396665.1 Cupriavidus sp. 05T313
GTATGTGTCGAGTATGTGTCGACACGAACGCAAACGTGGCTCAAGGCGAAATGCACACTCTGCCAAGAATTCGTCATCTGCGGTTTCACAGACCGAAGCGGAGCGCCCCAGGAAGTCGGTAGCCTACTGGTGGGTTACCACGAGGATGGCAAGCTCCGCTATGCCGGCAAAGTCGGCACAGGTTGGGATGCCAAGACCGGCCGAGACCTGTGGACCCGCTTGACCGCAATTGAAGTTCCTTCTGCGCCGTTTGACGCCAAAGCCGTTAAGCCCGGGCGCTGGTCAAAGCGCACTGCGGGCAGCGAGCATTGGGTCCAGCCGCTGCTGGTGGCAGAGGTTGCCTTCGCCGAGTGGACGCCTGACGGTCACGTGCGACAAGCCTCGTTCAAAGGTTTGCGTACTGACAAACCGGCAAGCCAAATCACCCGGGAAGCGGCCAAGACCGCAGCTTCAGCGCCGGCACCCAGCTTGGTGAAGGTGACCCACCCTGAACGGGTCATCGACCCGTCGACGGGGCTCACCAAGCTCGACTTGGTTCGCTACTACGAAAGCGTAGCCGACTGGATGCTGCCCCACCTAAAGGACCGCCCACTATCGATGCTGCGCGCGCCCAATGGCATCACCGAAGAACTGTTTTTTCAAAAACACCCTGAGAGCAAGATGCCGGGGCTCAAAGAACACGACCCCGCCTTGTGGCCGGGCCACGCTGCTCTGCTCACCGTCGACAACCTGGACGCGCTTGTATCTGCTGCTCAGATGAATGTTGTGGAGTTCCACACCTGGAACTCTATGGCCAAGCGTCTCAACAAGCCTGACAGGGTCATCTTCGACCTGGACCCTGGCGAAGACCTGAAGTGGCCGCACATGCAGGAAGCGGCACTCCTTGTCCACACGCTACTGACTGAACTTGGGCTCAAAGCCTGGCTGAAAACCAGCGGCGGGAAAGGCTTGCACGTAGTGGTGCCGCTGTCGCCAAGGCTTGACTACGATACCGTGAAGGGATTCTCCCGGGCATTTGTTCAACACATTGCCATAACCATCCCCCAAAGGTTTTCTGCTACGTCCGGGCCCGCCAATCGTAAGGGGAAAGTTTTCGTCGATTACCTGCGCAACGGGATGGGCCAGACGACCGTGGCAGCCTTCTCTGCCCGGGCCCGCCCTGGCTTGGGGGTGTCCATGCCAGTGACGTGGGAGCAGCTTATGTCGCTGAAAAGTGGCGCGCAATGGACTGTCGTGACAGCGCGCGAGTACCTTAGCTTCCAAACCGAGGACCCATGGAGTGGCTATTGGTCGACGCGGCAGTCATTGACGACAGCACTTAAGCGGCTAAGCTGACCTTAGCGCGCGTGCGCTTGCCTCAGTTGCTCAGTGCAACAGTGTCGAGGCGTGGAGGATAGTATGCCGGCCCGTTCCATCGCATCGTTGTCCCTTTCCTTCGGCTTGGTTTCCATACCGGTCAAGCTATACACCGCCACGGAGAGTGAGAGCGCCGTCAAGTTCAACTACATGTGCAAGGACGGCTCCCGTGCCAAGCAACAGTACATTTCGGAGAAGACCGGTCAGGTGGTTGAGCGTGCTGACCTGCAGAAGGGCTATGAGTTTGATAAGGACCGCTATGTCCTATTCTCGCCGGAAGAGCTAAAGGCGTTGGAGGAAAGCGCAAGCCATGTCGTCGAAATCGTGGCGTTCATTCCGGAGAAGACAGTCGACCCACTGTTCTATGACAAGGCGTACTTCGTCGCGCCCGACAAGCGGGGCGGCAAGCCCTATAACTTGCTGAAGGACGCCATGCTGAAGAGCGGCCGCTGCGCGCTGGCAAAGTGGGCGTCAAAAGGGAAGACGCATAGGGTGCAGATTCGCCCGGCAGAGGACGGCTTGGTGTTCCAGCGCCGATGAAGTCCGGTCAATGAAAGACCTGCACATCGAACAGGTCGAGGTTTCCGACGCCGAGTTAAGCACCCTCGAAGCACCCTCGCGAGTACGAACTCGGAAGTGACGGGTCCCGACTTGGAACATCACTACTCTTTTCGAGGTTTCCTTCGCGCCAGCCTTCACCAAGATACTCCGCTCACCGCAAAGCTGGCGGCGCCCGGTTGTCTTCGAACAGATGGCGACATTTCCTGGCCGCTTAACGGTCGTCCGCGCTACTAAGGACACTGTCGTTCCGGCCACCATCGGCGAGCCGCTCATTGCGAACGCTAGATGCGCGGAGCACGCGGAAATTGTAGACATCCTCAATACAGGCCACGCTCTCGGCTTGGCTTTGCGCGCACAGCCGGGGCTAGTCGACCGCCTCGGAAACGTCATCTGTCGCGCCATCCTTACCTGACAGCGCGGCAAATGTCGATTTTGGCTTGGCGCTACGCGCAGGCCGATGCCGTTCTATCGGATGGYGAGGCTGAATGGCTAGAGTTTCGGTTGCAACGAAAGCGTCAAATTCCACGTTAGTCGTCGTCTCCATGGTGGCCATGGTATCCCTGGTGCCTGTGGCCCCAATACTCCGGACGATAGTATCCACCATGGTACCCGCCATCGTACGGAACCACGACGCAACCGCCGAGCAGCGTAGATGCGGCAATCAGCAATGCGAGAAAGGGCTTCATGGCGTTTCCACTAGTGTTGACAAATGCGGAGAGGCCAAGCCGGCATTCCAGCTAACTGGCACTCTCCAAAAAGCTCCTGCACTCGAGCTTCGTCGCGATGGCCTTTGCCTTGGCAACGTACCCCCCCCCGTCCGCTCGATGGGAGCAGCTTACTGCTTCTTCGTCTTGTCTACATTGGCACTGGTTGCAGCCTTCGCAGCGTCGGTCTGTGTTCCCGGCTTCGCAACATCCGCCTTGGCCTTCGCCTTGTCGGAATCACTCGTTGCTTCAGTCTTCGCCATACCAGCCTCTGTATTGGCGGCCTTCATCTTGCTCGGCTTGTAGTGGGTGTCCTTGGCGGCAGACTTGTTGGCGTCAGCTTTTTCGTCAGCCTTCTCCTTGCCGGCGCTGGCTTGAGTCTTTGCCACATCGCCCTGCGCGCTGACACTCTTCTTGTTCTTATCGGCTTTCGCCTGCGTGGCGCTCTTCTCCTTGACGACCTTTACCTGGTCTTTCGTCGCCTCGCCTTGCGGCTGAGTCGCGGAAGCCGGCACACCAGTCTGCGCGAATACAGTACCGACGAGGGCTGCGGAGGCGAGAGCAACGAACAGCTTCTTCATGAGATGAACTCCTAGGGAATTTTAATAGCTCGGCAATGCACCGCGCTTACAGGCAAAAACGGTATTGCCCCAAGCCGAGTTGACCCACAACTCGTGACAATCCGTAAGTTCTGAAACAGGCAAACCTGATTCGCAAGCGTGGCCGAATGTGCCTCCACTCTCAGCGCGGGTTCCTTCGTCCTTTCGGAAGTACTCCGACCCCGGTCCCACGCCGAAAATGCGCGGCTATGTTGTAGCCCGCCCCAATCCGGCTGGACAGCAAGCGCCCCCACATCGCGTTACAGAAAGTAACCGTTGTACGAGTCCGCTAATACACCATTGAACCAAGCCGGCCTAGAGTCTCTGTAAGAGGAAACGGAGTAAACCATGCGAAGGGTCGCAGCACTTTTGATACTTGCCGGGGTGACCGGACTTGCCTCGAACGTTGCTCAAGCGCGGGTGGACGTAGGTATCGGCATCGGCATCCCATTGCCAGCGGTTGTCGCCCCTCCCCCTGTCTACTACGAGCCTGCGCCGGTGGTTGTCGAGCCCCCGCCTGTGGTAGTTGCCCCGGGCTACTATTACGACGACTGGCGGACCCGTGCCTGGCAGGAGCGTGCGTGGCGGGAGCAGCGCTGGCGCGAACGCGAGTGGCGCGAGCGCCGACGCGAATGGCGACGCTGGCATGACGACTACGATGACTAAGATGGGTGCGCGCTATGCTCGTGGTTAACAGCGGGAACGCCAAGGCGTTCGTCATCACTCTTTGGATTCACAAGTAATGCTATGAGGCCGCGCCGTGCGACCAAGGCAGACTTTCGTGATGTGGAAGCATTGCTTCGGTCGTGCTCGCTGTCCGTTGGCGAAATACATAGCGAAGCGGTGCAATTTCATGTCAGCCGAGGCCGGACCGGCCTTCTTGGGTGCGCCGGTATCGAAGATACTTGGCGACCGTGTGGCCGTACCCCCAGAATTGCTGGCTTTTCGTGAATTTTCCGACACCAGTGTCAGCACTGCGGCAGCCATGAGGGTCGAACTCTAGCGTCTGCTTCCGCATGTATCGCCAGCTTTCTCCGTGCCTTCGAGCATTGGCTCACGGCAGGACGTGGCGGATATCCAAGCAATATGTCGCAGGAGTTCAACGGCTGCTATTAGCTAACCAGATGAGTGTTAGTGGCGCCATTTCGAACATAACGTCCGCTGCACTATTCCTCGCCTCGCGCCTGGACCGCTAATATTGAACGCCTTAATTCTGATATAAACGATTCTTAATTCCCACCCTGGACACTCGCCAAGTTCTGAGCCCAGGAAAATGAGACCAGCTCTTGTTCAATCCGCGAGAGGCGCACGCAGAGACCCCCCTCCCTGCATTTCGTCTGTTGCTATTTCACAAAACGATACGCAGGTCGGCAGTTTGTGACGTAGAGTTCAAGCGCTTTCTTAAGATTGTCATGAAGCGTATTGCAGTCAGCGGTTAGCAAGTACCTTAGTCCGAGGTCATGACACTTGTTGGGCCCTATGGAGCGCTGCAGCAATCAAGAACCGGAGTGATGGAGGGAAACATGAAAAGCACGTATGAGCGATAGGTCGAGGATGAGTGCCGAGCGTCTGCGGTGTGAGCGTTCATTGCCGACTCGTCGCAAGCAGACCAAACAGCAATCACCCAACTTAAACTTGAGCGATGAAGAACATGCTTGATGGTACTGGCCTTTCGCTGTGCGTTGCCGAACATGAAATCGTGCCTGCCAATGATAGTGACACCCGTTGCGAGGCAATCGATGAGACGGACGCCATCCCGACCACGAACGCCCCCATGGCCGCTGCGCCAGCATTGTTTGCCACGTACCAGATTTGCTGYCGGGCGTTGAGTCAGGACTCAACCCTGAGCCCGCTCGAACAGCGTGTTGTCTTTCTCGTACTCGCGGTTGCTAGTGGCCGCAACTACGATAGGGCGGCATCTGGCGAGGCCGCCTGCATCGCCAGTGAGACATTTGGAAAGATAGTGGCGGCAATCCGTGCCGGCAAGCCTCTGGCCGATGCCCGGCTTCGCGCCCTCGTCAGCTTTACACGGGCCATGTTCATCCATCGCGGTCGCCCTAGCGAGCATGAGGTCAAGACATTTTTTCATGCTGGCTACTGTGAAAAAAATATTCTGGACATCATTCTGGCAATCGCGGCGAATACGCTAGACAGCTATACCAGCCACGTATTCCATTCGAAAGCCAGCGGACCCGCGTTGTCGGTCGGCTAGCAGGGTCGCTACAGTATCGTCAAAATTTCCTGGCAGGGCCGAAGGCATGTACAGCAAGTTGTAGCCTCAATCACGGCCCTGGAAACAGCTTCGCATGATTACACCGCCCCGGAGTTTGGGAGCGGCTGTGTCGTATAAATGCCAAACAACCTGTTTTGCGTTTGAAGCGGGCGCCTGATAGCATTTTGTCGGCAACCATCGCCGATGGCCGGGACAAGTAAAGTTACACCCGCCTAATCTAATCCAGAGAAAAGAATGAAACGAATCGCAATCATTGGAGCACTTGGCGGTGCACTACTCGTAATCGGTTCCATTGCGCAAGCGCATGTAAACGTGGATATTGGAATCGGCGTTCCTGGCGTCGTCTACGCAGAACCAGCGCCAGTCTATGYGCCCCCGCCGGTGTACGCAGCACCGCGGCCAGTCTACGTTTCTCGCCCTGTGGTCGTGATTCCTGCGCCCGTCTACACCGCCCCCTACTGGCGGAAACGCGATAATGACGACCACCAAGGCGAGCGGCACTGGCACGGGCGGGGCCGCCGTGAGCACGGTGAACACCGCCGGCACGGGCACGACGACTAACAGAAGAAACCGCCCCGCAAGACAGGGACAGACTCGCGCCTATGGGCGAAACGGCAGGGCAAAGAGAGAGACCGCGCTGCAAATACAAGGGCATCAGGATGCCGCTTTCTACCCAGGGATTCCGCGTGAGGCACCGCCTCGCGCGAATGCGGATAGGCTCGGCGCACAATCCGCAACGACAGTTGCGCTGCTTGTCCCACTCTGAAAGAGGTTCTGACGCAAGACAGTGGCCGACCGTTGACCCTTGACGGCTTCGGAGGCACGGCCCTTGCTGAGCCTCTAGGTTGACGCAGCAAATGGCAAGGTACCCTCAAACACGGCCCCATTGAGAACCTTGGCATGTCGGCCATGACGATGTCATTCCCGGTGAAGGATAAAGCGAGCCTCTCCAAGCCGAAGGAAGGCGATAAGGTCAATGCGACCTTCGATAAGGTCAACAGTGGCGCTACAGTTATCCGCATTGAACCAAGGTAAGACCAGGGAGCGCGAGACGCCAGATATCAATGCCGCGCCCACGGCTAAATCGCAAGGCCCATCAACCGGCGTGCGCCGCGCGCCAGCTCCCTCCTTAAACGACACTCTGGCGCAAGGCGCTAGCCTACCTAAGCACTTTACGAGTTCTAAATATTGATTTTTATAGGACTCTTGCTGAGGAAGAAGTTTTTAGCAAACGTAGGTATCGAGTTTAGCCATTTCCCGCCCGAGTTAGCGCTTTCCGGCCTGCCAGTGCCGAGCCCCGCTGCCGCACGACCACATTCCAACGGGGTCTCGCGCCACCTAATCGAAGCTGCTTCAGCCCAGTGCTGCGTCCACCGCTGTGGCAAGTTCAATCGCGGTCCCGTCCAAACTTTCACGGCCTTTCGCCAAGCTGGTGAGCAGCCGCGCGTGCAGCAAGTCGGCCAATGGCACGGGCACCGTGACCCCCTCGCATTGACGGACCCAGGCCTTAGCCTGACTCAACGGCCACCTGGTGGGACGATTCCCAAACTTGTGTCACGTTAGCCATATCCCCGCAGCGAGCGGAACCAGGTACCTGTGGGCGCGCTTAGGCGCGAGCGGCGCCGATGTGACCGCTCTGGGTAGGCTCTCCCAATTGCGCCGTACCCCAATTGAGGTAGTCCGAATGACCGAGGTTGCGACCACGAAACTGGGGGGGGGTGCGTTCATACCCTGCTACCATCCCCGAGATGGGCCCAGCTGCAAGCACGGGGGGAAGCGGCCATCAAATTCCCTAGCAGAGACATCCCCAAGGCGCGCGCAAGATTCGGTGGGCAGTGCGATGCTTAATGCTTTGCGCCACAGCACCACACCAGTAAGCCGAAGTACACGGGTGCGCACCTCCCTGGGCTCGGGGTATCGCGAAACATGCAAGGGAAGTATCTCCATATAAACGCGCCGCCGCACCTCATAGCTGAGCACACCTTTCGTGTCACGGCGAATCAACTCTGCGTGCGCCACCTGTATATGCAGATATAGCGCACGGAAGACCAAGGCAAGAACCAGCGCCGCTGCTATCAGCATCACGATGCTCGTTAGTCGCCATGGGGCTTCAATCGAGTCGACGGCACATGTAATGCGTCCTCGCGCCAAAGCGTCGAAGGAATTCCTTCGATAGCTGCATTTCCTGCGGCATGTCGTCCAAGGCGGTAAGCGTAAACCCGAAACGGGCAAAGAATGTGGGATGCTCAGGCGTGAGCACTGTAGCCTTGGTGCAGCCATTGGCACGGGCGCGCATCAAGATGGCCCTTACAAGGTGGGTGGCAACGCGGTGACCCCGGTACTCACCTAAAACCGCGACGGCTTGGATGATGGCCGTCTCGCCATACATTTCGCCGCAGGCGCAGCCGATTACGTTCTCACCTAGGACGGCCAGACTGCAAAAGCGCCCCGTGGTGTCTATATCGCCGCTCGGCAAACCGCAGGAATGGAACACCTGCGAGATGGCTTGCATATCTGCCGACCTGGCCGCACGAATCCGCATATCTTTTATCATTCTTTTTATCCTGCCTTCCGACACACGTGCAAACCTTGAGGCAGTATGTCGCAAGAATTAGAGGCATGCCATCGGCCAAATGTATGGGTAGCACTGCTTCAACCATAATCTCCGCCTGCGCTATTCTTCGGCTTTCGCCGAGCGCCAGCCAACGTCGAATTAATTAATTCTGATATGAACGATTTTTAATTCCGCATGCGACGGCCAAGTGAAGTCCTGAGTCCACGACAAATGAGGCGAGGTTCCGCTCACACGTCGCGATTGGTTCCATCAGACCCGAGCCTCCTATGCTCAAGTCTTATCCCAAAGGACATCACTCCCACCAGCATCCCACCCTCGCCCGGTTGTCCATCGCCGAAGGTAAACCCGAGCGACGGACCGCTTGGTGCTAGGGAGGCGACACGATATGCTAAGGACACAAAAGCTGCTGGCAGCGAATCCCGCGCCGGAGCTCAGCGTTTTGACAACTTTCCTTGCATGCAAGTTTGCATGCTTTTGGCTTCGAGGATGAGAGGGCAACTGGTATCGTGAAGTGGTTTAACAACGAGAAGGGCTACGGCATTATCACGCCGGACAATGCCGGCAAAGACCTGTTCGCGCATCACTCGGAAATCCAAGGTGCCGGGTTCAAGACGCTCGAGGAAGGCGCGAAAGTAGAGTTCGAAGTCACGCAAGGCCAAAAAGGCCCACAAGCATCAAAGATTCGTAAGCTATAGGCGCTCGTGTCCAGCAGTACAAAATGAGAGCCTTTCTAATAGCGCCACCCATTTCACATAGGTGTTGTAACCGGGGTGATTGCCCAGAATCCTTGCAAACGGTTTGCAGGAATTTTTATTTTCGGAGATTTTTTTCGGAAGCACGCCCCAGCCCTGAACTGAGGTGGCCGCATTCCATCGGGCTCTCGCGCAGCCGAAGTCAAAGTGAGGTTGACTCTCGAGCTCGGGCGGCAGATTGGGCAGGTGTTGCTCGGGCGATACTTCTCTCGTGCACGACTACGTCTTGGCCTCCCCTGACTGACCGCCAGCAGCGCTTGATTGCCGGTCCAAACGTCGAAGACGCACAATCATTTCTTTTTCAGCTTGTTTGTCGCCATGGTCTCTCGCGGCTTCGATTCCCTTCCGAAATGCTACACGCGCATTCGCATCTTGGCCGAGGTCCACGTAGAGAACCCCGAGGGCCCGCCAAGCGCCAGAATAGTGCGGGTCTAACTCGGTAGCTTTGACAAGATGAGGAACGGCAGTGGCCAACTCTCCTTGTTGCTGGTACGCCAGTGCAAGCGTGACTCTGAGCAGAACGGAGTCCTGGCCAGCGGCGAGTCGTTGCTCCAGCGGCGCTATCGAGAAATTTGGCATGGTCATGGCCCTCCTCCCTCTCGCCCGACAAGCGTACTGCGGACCTATACACTGGGCCCGTACCGCGGCTTCGTTTCAAGGCCAACGCGCGAATGAAGGGAACGTGGTCGGCGAGAACGGACACGATGACGAATGTTGCTGGATGGCTTACCGCCAACTTCGTACCAACCACACTTTGCCATGGAACTTGGAGCGGCGCGTCGACGATGCGATTCAGTGGGTGACCGAGACCACCTGCCCGGAAATGTCTTCCAGAATACATTTCTGGTAAACCTGTGCGACCACCGCCGCCTGAACACCCTTTGCAGGGTCGCGTCCCATCGCTTCGAGCGTCTCCGACACCCATCCCGGGCTGACGACATTCACGCGAATCTTGCCTTGCAATTCGAGCGCTGCTGCCCGCCCGAACGCCTCGATGCCGGCGTTCACGGTGCTCACTGCAGCGCCACCGAGCATCGGATGCTGCGCGAGCAGGCCACTGGTGAGCGTAACCGAGCCGCCCTGGGAGATGTATGGAACCCCATACCGGACAAGATTGACTTGCCCCATCAGCTTATTGGCTAKGCTGAATGCGAAGTCATCGTCGGTTAGGGCTGCCAAGGGAGCAAATTTCACGGTGCCGCCTACGCAGACCACCGCGTCAACCGTGCCCACTTGTTTGTACATCGCCAGAATCGACTGCTTGTCGGAGATGTCCACTGAGACCGCCGAACGGTTACGACTGGCCCCTATCAGCTCATGCTCTTCCGAAAGTAAGCCCACAATTTCTTTCCCAAGGAGCCCTGTGGCTCCAACGACCAGTATGCGCATACGCCCTCCTGATGAGAGATGATGGGGTTAGCCAGCGGCCCCACAGTACCCAACTCGTTTTCAAGACGAAATAGCCTGTCGCACAGCATACGCCTTGTCGCAACTGCGCGGAGGCAGTCCGTGGTTGAGCACTGAGCGCCAAGGAATAGCCACACTCGCGCAAGCAATCGCCCTGCCATTCCCGTAGCCAGTGCATTTGCGGTAGCTATCGGGCACAGGAGAAATTGCCCCAGATACGAAAAGTAAGGTCGTCGGGAACACGGTGTCCCCGGCGAACCCCGTCCCAATGCCGTTCTCGCCGTCTTCTATCACTCCGACAACATGGCGCTAGGAAAAGTGCGGGGTGAGACTGGTTTCGACGCGCATCATCAACTGATAGCACTAGGCTTCGTTGATTTCCTTGAGCCACGCGCCTGCATCATTGCATTTGTACTGCAGCACGGTTCGGAACGCGCTCCGTGCCTGCACCAACACAAATTTCCCGGCGCGCGTCTATACGATGCGATGGCGGGAACGTTCACATTGCCAACGAAGAGGTTTCCAGAGTGGAGGCCCGTCAGGGCTTTGACCAGAGCGCCACGAGTGCATAGATAGCGGCTGGTATAAGAAGAAGAGCGGCTAGCCCCAAGTAGTACCTTGCACCGTGATGAGGTGGCTGCGCATGGAAATGGTGAACTATCAGCTTCATATTGTCCTACCCATTGGCTGAGACTATAGAAAGGACGCTTCAAGCATAGGCATTTCTCGCGTACTTGCATTGGCACAAGCAAGCTGTATGCCCGCCGCCGCAAGAAGGAGACCTTCAGTGCGGCAACCACGCCCCAGTCCGGTGTGAACTGCTGCGCGGCAATCTTTGGCCGACCTGAGACCGTTGCGCCCATGCAGGCGGGAAAATCCAACCCAATGCGCGCCTGCGCGCCTGCAGAAGAAGAGGCAATAAGGGAGCTGCATGAGGAGACGAGCACTGATGGGCGGTGCTACTGCCTTTCTGCACCCAGGTTGCGGGCAGGTGCGGGGTGGTAGATACTGAACACGGGTGACCTGCGAGGGTTGCCCGACTTCTTCGTGGACGTTTGGCCCTTGGTCTACCCGGCTGAGGGCATCTTTTTCTGTTGGGTGGTTGCTTGCCGGTATGTGGCCAAGGCGGGCTACCTACGTTGCCACGGTAACCTTGCGAGAGTCTTGAGCAGCCCCACGACGCTGACGTCCTCGTCGATGGCGTCCCAATGCAGACCAGTCGCCGAAATGCGAACAGCTTGACGTTGTTCCGGAGTGACTTTCGCAAGTTGAGGAAGCCACGCTAGCGGAACGCGAAGGCTCCGGCCGTCTGAAAGGTCCACGGTAAAGCTCGCCTCATCACAGTGCACCGCTACTGCGCAGGGGTCCATGGCATTGCTCCAAAGGCGGATGTGGCCAGAAAATCAAACTCCTTCGATGACACGATATCACCCCCTCCACGGCTGAAAACCTATCGGAAACACTGCCCTGTGCAGACAATGCCACCCTGCGCGATTTGGAATCAGGGAGAGCATCGCTCTACGCGCGGCGCGCGAGACCACGAGCCTTCAACGAAACGGGGGACAGGGCCGAGGAGGGATTTCCCGGATTCTCACTCGGATGGCCTTCCTCTTACACTCACGGCCCTCATCATTACCTTCGTTAGAGCTACATAGGGTGCGCGTTCGTCCCCCAAAAAAAGACCCGCGTCGCCGGAAGCTGGTGACGCGGGTGGTAGCAGGACTACATCGCCAGTCTATGAAGAATTAAGAGTTATTAATCTGAGAATTAACCAGACTTTTCCGGCTTATCTCTTGGCCATTGCGGTCTTCACCACCGATGGCATGGTAGGCGGCCCGCAAGTCCCCATAACGCAGCGCTAAGGTTAACCCGCACCCCGGTGATATCAGTCTTATTCGGCACTTGCCTGACACTGAGTTGTCATCTGGGTTCAGTTAAATGAGCGAGCGGTTACTGCAGCGTCATCGGCGAGTTCATCGCCGCTGCCGGCCAGCAACACTCTGGCATGCCTGCCACAACAAAAAAGAACGCCCGTTCGCGAGACACCGCCAAGCGAAACCGGGCATAGCAAAATTTGAAGGTCAATATGCATCAAGCTCTCGTTTCTCCGATGACCACGAACGACGCGTCGCTACCCGGCGCTCGCAGCGGGAGAAGGACTCGCTGGACTGTTTCGTCTGGCATCGAGGCCCTGCGCCACGAAGCGGCAAGGCTGCGGGCAGCGGCTCAGGCAAAGTTGACCCTAGCCGGCACTCTTGCCATGCCCCGAAACCCTACTGACTTGCTTCAGCAGGCCGCGATGCTCGACAGGGGTGCTGACGTGCTGGCGCTGACCAACTGGAATTGATTCAGTTCGCTTTCTCCTTTCTCAAATTAGGATATGCGGTAGCGAGCAGTCGCTCCATTTTCAGCTTGAGCGCCCCCAAGGCGCGCTACAGTGGTAAACCCTAGACCGGCTTGGCTGCAAGGCGTTTCCTCGGATATGCTGGTGACTCGGACGACTTTCCTGCAATCGAGGGCGAGATTCCCATGGTGCAGTATTATGTCTAGATTGGGTTTTTATTTCTGCATGCGGTATGCATGCGCGTTGCTTCGAGGATGAAATGGCGACTGGCATTGTGAAGTGGTTCAACAACGAAAAGGGCTTTGGGTTCATTACGCCCGACGGCGGTGGCTCGGATTTGTTTGCGCACCACACGGAAATCCAGGGTACGGGATATCGGTCCCTGGATGAGGGCGCCAAGGTGGCATTTGAGCCGAAGCAAGGTCCCAAGGGCTTGCAAGCCTCGCAGATTCGCAAGATGTAGTCGCCGTTGCACCTAGGCAGTCGAGATGGAAGAAAGGCCCTTCGCCGTGACGAGGGGCCTTTTTATTTCTGGCAACACTCTGCCGCTCCGGCGCATCCACACGAGCCAGCAGCCAACTGCAACCAATACGCCAATCGCGGCGCCGCAAATAATCTACGAACACGTCGCAGTAAAGGCCCTTCTCCGGCCGTCAAAACCCGTACAAAGCCCAATGCCCCGGACCGGTCTTATCAATCACAATGAGTGACTGAGACAAACTGACCCTGACCTGAACGTTTGCTGCAAGTACATGACTACGACCGGCCTGGTGGAACGCTAACGAAATGGCACGCAAATTGCCTGACCCAAATAAGGGAATCCGTTCTCATTGGGGAGAATCATCGTGCTGACAGTCATGGTTCTGCTGGTATTCGCGCTTGTCATGCGCGCCCTATACTTGCATCTGCACTTCGCGCGCGAAGAGTTGGTTCGACGCGAGGAGAAAGGGATGCTCACCTGTGAGGTCCGGCGGCATGTTGGCATGGAGGTGCTTCCATCGCACGTTTCCGAGTATCCCGTCCCMAGAGAGGTGCGTATTCGCGTCGTCAGGTTCACCGTCATAGTGCTATGGCGCAAGGAGTATCACATTGCCCTGCCTGCCGATGCCTGCACGCACCTTGGAGATATCTCCGCCGACGAAACTGATGAGCGCTTCCCTGCTTGGGTGCAACACCGTCCTTCCTAAGCAGGGGAGGCCTCACTCCTCGCCGCGAGTGGCACGCCCCCGGACTACCCAAAGCTGAGGCCTTACTCCGACCTCGACGCGGAAATGCTCAAAGCTTTCCCCCTGCCGTCACGGCTCTTCGCCGCCAGTCGCGTAACCAATCTGGTCGCCCGCACGTCAGTTTTTCGTATTGGTGGCGCGTCGCGCTACTTCGCAGCACCGACCATGTAGTCCACCGCGGGTTACACCCCCGTCACCCGAGCCCCCCACGTCCGTAGAATGCCCGAATTTTATCGCCGACCGACCGGACGGGATGCGATAAGTTGAAGTCCGCAAGTTGCCGTCACCGCGTCAAAATAACTTTCAAGTCAGATTTGTAAGCCGGCACAGCTTTGTCACTCTGGGTGTTGCCAACAGTAGCATTTGACAACAACCAACGGCTGCGCGATGGGATTCATTGCAACGGTAAGCAATATTGAAGAGTCGCGGCGGGCTTCCTGGAGCCCCGTTTGGCATCGACGGGGACCCCTCAATGCCAACCTACGCTCCGTTCGGCCTCTCAACCCAAATTGGGTCGGATACTTCCTTAGCTGGAAGCTTGCGGCCTCGCCCTCAATGGTCTGGCAGAAGTCAAGTGCCGGTTGGTTACGCGGGTGGTCACAATGACATTGTCGCCAGTACATATTGACTTTGATTTTTTTTACGTCAGAATTAAATAACACTTTAGGCAGATGGGCCGCTCTCCGCGCTTGCAAACGAATTCCAGCAAGGCCGCACGCGTGACGAGCGTCCTGCCATTGTACAAAGTGGACAGACGGCATTGAGTTGAATTCAATAGCATGCAGAAATAGACCGGTGACCCGTACGTCGGACGATGTAAGTGGAGACAGGAATGACGACAGCCCGAGCTGGAACCAAAGGAGAAGCCGTTAGGCTCTTGGCGGCAGAAGGGATAGCACGAGTCGAACTGGATTACGAGTTAGGTTGGCAGGATGCAATTGAACTCGGGCGTTTAGGCCAGAAGGCTGGCATCTGCGTGGAGTATCGCGGGCACGAGAACATTGCTGTGAGGTCCCACACTGCACTTATCGCGGGCCTCATTCGACCGAAGGTCTCCTTCAGACAACGAAATCTCTACTGCCAGTTCGCATTGACCGAACTGACAGCCAAGGACTTGGCGACCTTGGAGACAAAGGCAATGAAGCTGGGAGACTACATCCTGGCTGGGCATCTACTGCGGGAGGTCGATACAGTTTGGGCCTGAGTAGGCTCCGCTTGAGCGGAGCTTCCGTATCGACAACTTGCGCGCCCAGTTCTTGGCGCTAATTGTCGTGCCTCAAGGCAGTCAAGTTCAGCATAGCGCCACAGGGAGAGGCCATAGCG
>NZ_JBFTLX010000196.1:0-13335 GCF_056396665.1 Cupriavidus sp. 05T313
ATCCAGAAGCACTAACATTCCGAATCGGAATGGCTGGCTAGCATCACACCATCCCATGCGCCCCCGGTTTAGAAATTCCTGAGCAACGCAACACCCGCTAAAATTACTACGCTAAATTTCCATATCGGAAATCCTGAACTCAACACCGGAAGCTTCCGATGCGTGACCTGGACCTCACCTCCCTGCGCCTGTTCGTGGCGGTTTGCGAGACGCGCAACATGGCGCGCGCCGGCGAACAGCAACACATCGTGGCTTCGGCCATCAGCAAGCGCCTGGCTCAACTGGAAGACACCGTGGGCGTCACGCTGTTCGAGCGGCGCCGGCGTGGGGTGATACCGACCGCGGCTGGCGAGATCCTCCTAGAGCACGCACGCGCCATGCTGGCCGCGGCTGATCGCGTGGAGCGCGATATGACCGACTACGGCACTGGCATCAAGGGACAAGTCCGCCTGCTGTCCACTGTCTCGTGCATGGCCGAGTCGCTCCCCGACGATATCGCCAGCTTTCTGCAAGTGCCTGACCATCGGGATATCCGCGTCACCGTCGAGGAGAGCATCAGCCGCGAGCTTGTCCGCTCACTGCGGGAAGGCTCCGCGCCGCTGGGCATCTGCTGGGATGCCGCGGATCTCGAAGGACTCCAGACCCGGCCCTATCGCAGCGATACCTTGGCAGCCATCGTGCATTCCTCGCATCCGCTCGCGAGCCAGGCGGAGTGTTCCTTCGAGCAGACGCTTGAATTCGACCATATCGGCCTGCCCGGGCAGACCGCGGTACACACCATGCTGGCGCGCGCGGCGGCCATCATCGGCAAGCCGATGGCGTACCGGGTGGTGGTTTCCTCCTTCGATGCGTCCCTGCGCTGCGTCCGCGCAAACCTCGGTCTTGCCATCGTGCCCCGCGAGGTAGTTGAGCCCCTTTCCGCCAGCTTTGGCGTGCAGATGGTCCCGCTCACGGATAGCTGGGCGCAGCGCCGCTTCGCGATTTGCTTCCGCGACGAGGCGAGCCTCTCGCCGGCGGCGAAGCTGTTGGTGGATTACCTGGTACGCCAGGCGGCATCCTGACAGCCCGCCGGGCACCGTCGGGCCAGAACACCTATGCTTGATTCCTGCGAGGCGCGTGAACCTGCGGGACTGCGCCCCCTGGCGCTACTGTTCCAGCGCGTCACAATACAGAGCAGAGCGTGGCCTCGGGCCACGGATACCGGGAGACCTCCATGGATTCGAAAGCGCAGCGCAACGTACATGTCGTGCCTCACGGCGACGGCTGGGATGTCGTCCATGAAGGCGCCAGGGGCGAGCGAGCCCATTTCCTCAATCAGGAGGAAGCCGTCGAGGCCGCCACGGTGATCGCCAGGCGCGAGAAGGTAGAGTTGCTGGTTCACGGCCAGGATGGCCAGATCCGCATGCGCAACAGCTATGGTCACGACCCTCGCGACGTGCGGGGCTAGACAGTAAGCCGGCGCCATCGGGAGCGACCCGGGATCCGGAAATACCAAGCCATTGCTTGTGTAATTCACGGCACCACCTTATTATCCAAGCATCATTTTGGATAATAAGGTGGCAGCCATCCTGCCGCACGCTCTCAATGCCCCCTGAACAAGCCTTCACCGGCGCCTGGCGCGAACTGCTCCTTGGCAAGAACGGGTTACTTGCCCTCGCCCTTACCGGCGGCGTGGCGCTTCACGCCATCAACGTCCACATTGTCACCACCGTGCTGCCGTCCGTGGTACGGGACATTGGCGGCCTGGACTGGTACGCCTGGAACACCACGCTTTTCGTCGTCGCCTCCATCGTCGGCGCCGCGCTGTCCGTCCGGCTTCTGGCCGCCCTGGGACCGCGCGGTGCCTTCATTGCCGCGCTGGCCGTGTTCGCACTGGGATCGGCGGGCTGCGCGCTGGCGCCGTCCATGCCCTGGATGCTGGCCAGCCGTGGCGTGCAGGGGCTGGGCGGCGGCACGCTGGCAGCGCTTAGCTATGCACTGATCCGGGTTGTGTTCGCGCCGCCGCTATGGCCCCGCGCGGTGGCGCTGGTCTCGGGCATGTGGGGCATCGCCACGCTCTGCGGGCCGGCCGTGGGCGGATTGTTCGCCCAGGTGGGGCATTGGCGCTGGGCGTTCTGGACGCTGCTGCCGGTGTCCATCATGCAGGGCTTGCTGGTGGCGGTGCAATTGCGCCCGGCCGGCGAGCGCGCATCGTCCGCCGCCGCGCCGAGCATTCCCGCCGCGCAGATCGCACTGCTGGCTGCGTCGATCCTGGCTGTCGCCGCCGGCAGCCTGTCGGCGGCGATGGGCTGGCAGGCCGCCGGCGTGGCCGCGGGCCTGGCATTCGGCGCCGCCGCCATTGTGTGGGACCGGCGCGCGCTGGTGCGGTTGCTGCCTAGCGGCGGCACCGAGCCCGGCACGCCGCTGGGCGCGGTCTATGCCAGCGTGGCCCTGCTCCTGATCGGCACCACCACCGAAGTCTTCGTGCCTTATTTCCTGCAGACCTTGCATGGCCACACACCGCTGGCCGCGGGCTATCTCACAGCCGCGATGGCGGGTGGCTGGAGCCTGGGCGCGCTGCTTTCCTCCGGCCACGGCGGTACGGGCGCGGCACGGCTGCTGCGCGCGGGGCCGGTACTGTGCGCCGCCAGCCTGATCGCGCTGGCGATAGTGGTACCGGCGGGGGCAAGCCTGGCGCCGACGGCTCGCACGCTGCTCAGTGGCCTGGCGCTGGCCGGCGCGGGCGCTGGCGTGGGCATCGGCTGGCCGCATTTGCTGACGCGCGTGCTGACGCTGGCGCCGCACGGCGAGGAAGGCACGGCTTCGGCCGCGATCACAACCGTCCAGCTCTACGGCATGGCGATCGGCGCAGCGATCGCGGGGCTGGTGGCGAATGCCGCTGGCCTGATCGTCCCCGGCGGCACCGCGGGCGCGCAGTCGGCTGCCGCCTGGCTGTTCGCCAGCTTTGCCGTGGCGCCCGTGCTGGCAGCGCTGGCCGCGCGCCGGATTACAAGCCTGGCGCATTAGGATTCCGTGGCGTTGCGCCAACTCCGCCGCCACTACCCGCGCCCGGACGCGCTCAGGCATGCGCCGCGCCTTGGCGCGCAAGTCCGCTAGCATCGCCACCGGCGTCAGGTCGCGCCAGCTGAACGGCAGGTTGCTGACCATCGGCACGGTATGGAGCGCGGACGAGGTGACCAGCAACTTGTGGGCCCCCACGGTCGCAAGCGCCACCGGCCGATGCATCAGCGGCTCAGGCCTCGCGCATCGATATCCCACAGGCCGGCTACCCGCCCCTGCCGGAAGCAGACGTAGTGCCGGTGCAGGTTGGCGGTAGGGTCGCAGTGCCCCGGGATCAGCAGCAGCTTGCCGCCCAGCAACTCGTGGCTGTCGCCGTTGAGCACTTCGAGCACGCCGTGCTCGTCGTTGGCGGCGACGTAGCGCAGCGACCCGTTGCCGTCGCGCGACCACAGCCGCGGCAGGCCGGAATCGACCGCCACCGTCTTCAGGCCGACATCGCAAACCACCACGCCGGGGCGAGCCGTGCTCATCACCGTGGCCGCGATGAACAGGCTGTGCGCCGGCCGGAATTGCCCCATCCATTCATTGGCGCCGTAATGTCCGTCCAGGAACAGATAGGACCCCGGCTGGATCTCGGTGTAGACGCCGCTGCCGACGTCGAACTCCGCGGTGCCGGTCCCCCCGCCCGTGACCACCGGGCAGGCGATGCCGCGCGCATCCAGGTGCCGGACATAGGCATGCGCCGCTTCGGCAGCCCGTTGCGCGGCCTGGCGGCGCTGCGCCCAGGCGGCGATATGCTGGGCCGGGCCGTGATACGCCTGGAGGCCGCCGAACCGCAATGCCGGAAACGCTGCGATGGCGTCAGCCAGCGCGCTCAAGGCATCGCGGCTGGCAACGCCACAGCGTCCGTGTCCCACGTYGACCTCCGGCAACACCGTGATCTTCACGCCCGCGGCGGTGGCGGCGGCCCCCACCGCCCTCACCTGCCGCACGTCATCGGCGCAGATGCTCAGCGCCACATGCCCGGCCAGTTCTATCGCCATGGCCACCTTGTCGGCGCCGGCGAACTCGTTGCTGATATGGATGCTGGCGATGCCGGCCGCCGCGAACGGATAGGCTTCGCTCAGCTTCTGGCAGCAGATGCCCGCGGCTCCCTGGGCCATCTGGGCCCGGGCGATGGCGACGGACTTGTGCGCCTTGGCATGCGGGCGCAAGGCCACGCCCGCGGCAGCCGCCAGGTCACGCATCTGCAGCAGGTTCGATTCGAAGGCGTCCAGGTCCACCAGCAGCGCCGGTGAACCCACGTCCTCCAGCGCATCGCCCTTCGCGGCCGGCTCGGGAAGCCGCAAGGGTGGCCGCCTGGCGGCTGCCGGGCCGGTGTGCTCACGCATGATGCAGCTGCCCCTGGTCTTTCCGCTTCAGCGCCATCGCCAGCACGCGCGCCACGTGCACGGCCTCGGTGTCCGCGCCGTCCAGGATCTGGTGGCGGCAACTGGTGCCGTCGGCGACCACCAGGGCGTTGGCCGCGCGCTGGCGCACCGCCGGCAGCAGCGAGAGTTCCGCCATGGCTTTCGATGCCTCATAGTGCTCGGCCTCGTAGCCGAAGCTGCCCGCCATGCCGCAACAGGAGGAATCCACCGGCGACACCTTCAGGCCGGGGATCCAGCCGAGCACGGTCTGCACCGGGGTGAAGGCATCGAAGGCCTTCTGGTGGCAGTGGCCATGTACCAGGGCCTCGCCGGTCTGCAGCGCATCGAGATCGAGGGCCAGGCGTCCCGCCGTCTTCTCCCGCACCAGGAATTCTTCGAACAGGAAGGCCTGGGCGGCCAGCTTCCTGGCCTCGTCGCCGTAGCCGTAATTGAGGAACTCGTCGCGCAGGGACAGAAGGCACGAAGGCTCCAGCCCCACGATCGGGATGTTCCGGTCGACATAGGGCTTGACGGCATCCAGCAGGCGCCGCGCTTCCTCCCTGGCCTGGTCCACCAGCCCCGCCGCAAGGAAGGTACGGCCGCAGCACAGGGGGCGCTCGCCTTCGCGGGTGTTGAAGTGCACCGTGTAGCCGGCGGCTTCCAGCACTTGCTGCGCCGCCCGCGCGTTTTCCGGCTCCATGTAATTGGTGAACGTGTCCACGAAGAGCATGACTTCGCGGCCCGGTGCTGCCTGCCCCCTGGTCCGGGCTTTCGACAGGAACGATGTCTTGAAGCGTGGCAACGAGCGCTGCGGCGCGAATCCCACCGCGCGCTTTATCGCGCCGGAGATGCCGGGAATGCTGCCGGCCAGCGCGAGCAGCGCGGGGAACCGGCTGGCGACCGGCGCATAGCGCGGCATGAAGGCCACCATGCGCTCGCGCAGGGTGATGCCATGGCGCTTGGTCCAGGCATGGCGGGCCTCGATCTTGAACTTCGCCATATCGACGCCCGTCGGGCAGTCGCGCTTGCAGCCCTTGCAGGAGACGCACAGGTCCAGGGCTTCCTTGACTTCCGCGCTGGCAAGGCCCTCATCGCCCAGCTGGCCGGAGATCGCCAGCCGCAGCGTATTGGCACGACCCCGCGTAACGTGCTGCTCATCCTTGGTCACACGATAGCTCGGGCACATGGTGCCCGCGTCGAACTTGCGGCAATGGCCGTTGTTGTTGCACATCTCCACTGCCGCGGCGAGCCCGCCCGCGCGGTCGCTGCCCGTGCCCGGCGCCGTTTCCTCGCCGGTCAGCGGGTTGCGCGTCACGTTCCAGGCGGACCAGTCCAGTGCGGGCGCGAGCGGCAGCGCGGCGTAGCCCGGCGCGAAGCGGAAGTTCTCGCGCGCGTCCATCTTCGGCGGCCGCACGATCTTGTCCGGGTTGAAGCGGTTGTCCGGGTCGAACAGCGCCTTGATCTCGCCAAAGGCGGCATTGATGCGCGGACCGTATTGCCAGGCCACCCACTCACCCCGGCACAGCCCGTCGCCGTGTTCGCCGGAATAGGCGCCCTTGTACTCACGCACCAGCGCGGCCGCTTCCTCCGCGATTTCGCGCATGCGCAGCGCGCCGTCGCGCCGCATGTCCAGGATCGGGCGCACATGCAGCGTGCCCACGCTGGCATGGGCGTACCACGTGCCTTCGGTCTCGTGCTTGTGGAACACGGCGGTGAGCCGGCGCGTGTACTCGGCCAGGTGCTCCAGGGGAACAGCGCAATCCTCGATGAAGGACACCGGCTTGCCGTCGCCCTTCATGCTCATCATGATGTTCAGGCCCGCCTTGCGCACATCCCACAGCGCCTTCTGGGCTTTGGCATCGGGCATCTTGACCACGGAGCCCGGCAGGCCCAGGTCGCTCATCAGCGTCGCGAGATCGTCGAGCCGCGCCAGCAGCGCGCTGTGCTCCTCGCCCGCGAACTCGACCAGCAGGATGGCCTGCGGCTCGCCGGACAGGGCCTGCCCGATCACCGGGCGGAACGCCGGGTTCTCCATCGACAGGTCGATCATGGTGCGGTCCACCAGCTCTACGGCCACGGGCTTGAGCTTGACGATATGCTGCGTCATGTCCATCGCCTGGTAGAACGTGGGAAAGTTCACCACACCCAGTACCTTGTGCTGCGGCAGCGGCGACAGCTTCAGCGTGAGCTGCCGGCTGTAGGCGAGCGTGCCTTCGGATCCCACCAGGATATGCGAGAGATTGGCGTAGCCGTCGTCGGTATAGGCGCGCGGATTCTGGCATTCGAACAGGTCGATGTTGTAGCCCGCCACGCGGCGCAGCACCTTCGGCATGCGCTCGGCGATTTCCTCGCGCTCGCGGGTGGCGATTCGCCGCAGGCCTTGCAGGATGCCCTCCACGCGCCTGTCCGCGACAGCCTCTTTGAGTGAGCCGAAATGGCATTGGCTGCCGTCGGCCAGCACGGCATCGATGCCCAGCACGTTGTGCACCATGTTGCCGTACTCGATGGAGCGTGAGCCGCATGAGTTGTTCCCGGCCATGCCGCCGATGGTGCATTGGGCTCCGGTCGATACATCCACGGGAAACCACAAGCCGTGCGGCTTGAGCCAGGCATTGAGGTGGTCCAGCACGATGCCGGGTTCCACGGTGACGGTGCGGGCGGCGGGATCGAAATCCACGACGTTGTTGAGCCACTTGCTGTTGTCGATCACCAGCGCCTCGCCAACGGTCTGGCCGCACTGGCTGGTGCCCGCGCCGCGCGCCAGCACCGGGGCCTTTTCGTCGCGGGCGATCTCCAGCGCCAGCATCAGGTCGGCCTGGTCGCGCGGCACCACCACGCCGACCGGCATGATCTGGTAGATCGAGGCATCGGTAGAGTAGCGGCCCCGGCTGGCCCGGTCGAAGAGCACATCGCCGCGCAGTTCCTTGCGCAGTCGTGCCGACAGCGGCGAGCTGGCACGGCCTTGCGACGGCACGAGGTGGATCGGCTTGACCAGCAGCGAGGGGGAGGAATCATTCATGGCTTTCTACCAGTGGCTTGTGGGTATCGGTGCCGCATCTGCGCGCGGCTTGTTACGCGAGGATGAGTTCGACCGCAGGCAGGCCGGCGATCCTGCCCAGCGCCGCGCCCGGCTTGTTCCTCTTTTCGTGCCCGCCCGGTCCGGGCCGGGGCAGATTCATCGCCGCCGGCTCTATGGCCGGTTCCCGCTAGTGCACGCAGGCGGCGGGGCGCCAAAAGGCAACACCTCTCCCTGGCCTCACCCCGGGAGGTGAAGCCATGCCTGTCTGCACTTGCGGTGACTCAGGAAGACCGGCGTACGCCTGCCGCGCGGGCAAGCCGCCCGGCCTTCCGGTGCCGGTTCAGGCCGCGGCCTTCAGCGCTGGCGCGTCCGCATGCGCGGCCAGGTACTCCATCGCCGCCACGACCCCGCTCGCCGCCACCGGCACGCCCGCGAGCTTCAGCCCCATCTCGCAACCGGACAACGTGGCCATCAGGGTCAGGTCGTTGCAGTCGCCGAGATGCCCGATACGGAACATCTTGCCGCGCATCTTGCCCAGTGCCTGCCCCAGCGACATGTCGAAGCGTTCATAGATGTGCTTGCGCACCGCGTCGGCGTCCACGCCCTCCGGCATCATCACGCCGGTCAGCACCGGGCTGTACACCGATGCGTCCGCGCACTGGATCTCCAGCCCCCAGGCCCCCACCGCGCGGCGGGCCGCCTCGGCCAGCCGCTGGTGCCGCGCGAAGACGTTGTCCAGGCCCTCGTCCAGGATCATGTCCAGCGCCTCCGACAGGCCATAGAGCAGGTTGGTGTTCGGCGTGTACGGCCAGTAGCCGTTCTTGTTGGCTTCGATGATTTCGTCCCAGCCCCAAAAAGCACGCGGCAGCTTCGCCTGCTTGCTGGCCGCGATCGCCTTCGGCGACAACGCGTTGAAGCTGATCCCCGGCGGCAGCATCAGGCCCTTCTGCGAACCCGACACCGTTACGTCCACGCCCCACTCGTCGTGCCGGTAGTCCGCCGAGGCCAGGCCGGAGATGGTGTCCACCAACAGCAGCGCCGGGTGGCCGGCCGCGTCGATAGCGCGGCGCACGGCGGCAATATTCGAGGTAACGCCGGTCGAAGTCTCGTTGTGCACCACGCATACGGCCTTGATGGCGTGCGCGCTGTCGGCACGCAGGCGGGCTTCGATCATGTCCGGCTGCACGCCGCGGCGCCAGCCCTCGATGCCCGGCAGGCCCAGGAATTCCGGCTTCAGTCCCAGTGCCTCCGCCATTTTCTTCCACAGCGTGGCGAAGTGACCCGTCTCGAACATCAGCACGTTGTCGCCGGGGCTCAGCGTATTGGTCAGCGCGGCTTCCCAGGCACCCGTCCCGGAGGCCGGATAGATGATCACCGGCTGCGCGGTCTTGAAGATCTTCTTGATATCGGCCAGGACCTTGCGGCCCAGCGCGCCAAACTCCGGACCGCGGTGGTCGATGGTCGGATAGCTCATCGCACGCAGGATGCGGTCGGGCACGGGGCTCGGACCGGGGATCTGAAGGAAGTGGCGGCCAGCGGGGTGGAAGTCGAGTTTGATCATGGATTGGTCCCTCCTTTGTGGATTATGAATTTTGCATTCAAAATACTTTAGCAGACGAAAGGACCGCCTTCCAAGCGCTGAATGACTGTAAACACTGGGTGTTTACCCCGAAGCTGCGCGTCTGGTGAGAGATGCAGTAAAATGCGGAAAACGCAAAGATAAGGACTTTGTATGCAGAATCCAGTTGGCGGCGACCTCTCCCGCCCTGCGCCGGTCCTCCCCAAGGTTGAACGGCAACGGCTTCACGACACAGTAGTCGAGCACCTGCGCAAATTCATCGTGGAAGGCGTGCTATCGCCAGGCATGAAGCTCAATGAACGCGAATTGTGCGAAACCCTCGGGATCTCGCGCACGCCGCTGCGCGAGGCGTTCAAGGTGCTGGCGGCGGAAGGCCTGATCGAGATTTCTCCCAACCGAGGCGCCAGCGTCTCGCGCATGACGGAATCGGAAGTGTGGGAAACCTTCGAGCTGATGAGCGGCCTCGAAGCTTTTTCGGGCGAGCTGGCATGCGAGCGCATCACGCCGGCCGAGCTGGCGGAGATCAAGGCGCTGCATTATTCGATGCTGGCCTGCCGCGTGCAGAACGACCTGCCGGGCTACTACAGCCGCAACCAGGAAATCCACGACCGGATCAACGAAGCGGCGCGCAATGCCACGCTGCGCCAGACCTACCAGAGCATCAACCGGCGCCTGAAGGCGCTGCGTTTCCGCTCGAATCACGAGACCGACAAGTGGGACCGCGCCGTGCACGATCACGAAGACATGATCAAGGCACTGGAAGCGCGCGACGGCAAGCTGCTCGGCTCGATTCTCAAGCGGCACCTGCTGGAAAAGCGCGACGCCATCATGCGGATCCATCCGGATCCCGTCGGCGACCCGCCCACGGCTAACGCGTAGGCGCGCCGGAAAGCACGGCATATTTCTTGCGGCGATGTCCTGACGAGTAAAGCGCTACCGCCACACCTGCACTGAAACGGCGCCGTCTCCCCGTTGCGCCTTTGTCAGACACTCCCCGATGGTCATGCGTCACGGCGGGTCCAGAATGGAAATATTCACACGTCCAAACACGTCCCAAACAGGAGATCGCCATGACAGCCAGGAATATCCACGTTTTGCCGCACGGAACCGGCTGGGACGTGATCCAGGAGGGGGCGAGGTATGCCAACTCGCATCACACGTCCCAGGAAGACGCCGTGGAAGCCGGTACCCGGGACGCCCAGCGCGAGCACGTCGAACTTCTGATTCACGGCCTGGACGGACAGATCCGTGCGCGCAACAGCTTTGGCCATGATCCTCGTTCGGTGCACGGCTGAGCGCCGCGTCGTGAAGACTTTCCTACCGGCGTTGCACTATTCGCCGCCACTGCCACGCGGCAGCGGCGCCAAACCCGAGCGGCCCAACCCACGAGGAGGCGTATCCCGCCGGCAGGCAAGCGTGGCGTTGCGCGGGCACGTGCTTTGCTCCAAGCGCATACCCCGCCGCCATCCGGTGGCGGCTTTGGTCACGCATTGCATACGCGAAGGAGGATCTCCATGCACGCGAAGTCAAAGGCACAACAAATGGCCGCTGGCGCGGCGCTTTCCGCGAAGCGCGGCGACCGGAAGGCAAGTAGCCTGAAAGGCGCCTCGAAATCCATGTTCAGGTCGATGAGCGAAGCCGAGCTGCACGAGATGGCCGCCACGAGGCAAAAGGGCAAGCCGAGCCATACGAGCAAGTCATAAGGCCATAAGGCCATAAGGCGTTCCGCCAGACTCGCCCAGACAAGGACGACACCGCTCCGGGCGAGTCCGGGCCGCTTCACTAATCTGTTGAAACCCGAGCCGGCCTGATAACGCTGGGCGCAACGGCGGGAGATTGCACGAGAAACAGCGCGCAGAGCAGACTGCCGATGCTCAGGAGGGCGATGACGACACCCATCCGCCAGGGTGTACCGTCCGTGCCGACGCCGACCAGAGCCGAGCCGACGATGCCGGCGCCGTACTGGATGGCGCCGGTCAGCGCCGACACGGCACCGGCGCGTCCGGGAAACGTGCTGAGCGCACCGGCAATCGAATTGGCGACGATAAGGCCGGTTGCGGAGACGAGCAGGAAAAGCGGTATCACCAGACCCGCCAGCCCGCCCCAGCCAGTCCGGGCGGCGACTGCCAGCAGAATGCCCGCGATTGCCGCGCCGATGGTACCGGCCCGCATCAGGCGATCGCTGCCAAGCCGGGTCACCAGCCTTGAATTGACCAGGTGGTGATCATGATGCCGGCGATGCCCGCACCAAACAGCACGCCGTAGGCCTGCGGCGATACGTGGTGGCAGGTGATGTACGCGAAAGGCGTGCCGGCGTCAGTGACATGGTTCGATATCCTGCTGCGCACGGCAAACGCGCCGGTACCCGGAAGGCCGGACACCGGCGCGTTGCCGCCACAGGCAAGTCAGCGATCGACTCGCTGCTGGAGATGGGCCGGGTAACGATCACCCGCGACGGTGATCCGTTGCAGTGCCGCCTCGATGACGGACAAATCCTCGGCCGACAGTTCGACGGCGGCCGCGCGGACGTTCTCATTCAGCCGGTGCAGCTTCGTGGTACCCGGAATCGGTGCGATCCACGGCTTTTGCGCCAGCAGCCAGGCGATCGCAATCTGTGCCCGCGTGGCGCCCTTGCCGTCCGCAATCCGGCCAAGTACCTCGACGAGGCCCGCATTGGCCTTGCGGTTTTCCTCGGAGAAGCGTGGCACAACGTTGCGGAAGTCAGTCTTGTCGAACGTGGTGCCCGCGTCGATGGCCCCTGTCAGGAAGCCCTTGCCTAGCGGGCTGAACGGCACAAAGCCGATGCCGAGCTCCTCGAGGGTCGGCAGCACCTTCTYCTCCGGCTCGCGCCACCACAGCGAATACTCGCTCTGCAGCGCCGCCACCGGCTGCACGGCGTGCGCCCGGCGGATCGACTGCGCGCCAGCCTCGCACATGCCGAAGTGCTTGACCTTGCCCTCCCGGATCAGCTCCCCGACGGTGCCCGCCACGTCCTCGACCGGCACGGCCGGGTCGACACGATGCTGGTAGAACAGGTCGATGCGATCCGTCTTCAGACGCTTCAGCGATGCCTCCGCGACGGCGCGGATACGCTCGGGCCGGCTGTCGAGGCCCTTTGTCGAATCGCCGTCCTTGAAGCCGAATTTGGTGGCGATCGCCACCTGGTCGCGAAATGGCGCCAAGGCCTCGCCGACCAGTTCCTCGTTGACGAACGGGCCATAGGCCTCGGCCGTGTCAAAGAATGTGATGCCTTGCTCGAATGCGGCCCGGATCAACTTGATGCCTTCGGACTTTTCAGTGGCCGGGCCGTATCCGAAGCTCAAGCCCATGCAGCCAAGGCCGAGTTCCGAAACATCAAGACCGCTGTTACCAAGTGTGCGCTTTTGCATAATTTCTCTTTTCCAAATGTCGCAGCGGATCGTTGCCGTTGATCGGGCGCTACTGTCACGGCCTTTGCAGGGAGGCCGTAGCTGCGCGGGCAACGCCCGACACGTGTCAGTCGCTATTTGCTGTGGTGGATTGCTGTGGTGGATTCTAGGTTGCTGTACTTCATTCAACAATCCGCTTACCATTTCACAGGGAGTTGAGAGAAATTCATCAATGATGCGCGCTGGCCTGTCCGAACTGACTGCTTTCATGACCATTGCCGAGCAGCGAAGCTTTCGCGCGGCCGCGCGCACGCTGGGYGTTTCGCCGTCGGCGCTAAGTCACGCAATGCGGAATCTCGAAGCGAAGCTGGATGTGCGATTGTTTAACCGGACGACCCGGTCGGTCGCGCTGACCGAAGCGGGTGAACAGCTTCTGCGGCGCGTCAGGCCGGCTATCGCCGATATCGAGGATGCGGTAAACGAAGTCGCGTCAGCAAGCGACCGGCCGTCGGGCTCGATCCGTATCAGCGCATCCGAGTCCGCGGCAAGGCCGCTTGTGCGCCATGTGCTGCCGGACTTCCTGGCGGCTTACCCCGGCATACACGTCGAGTTCATCGTGGACACACGACTCGTGGATATCGTGGCCGACGGTTTCGACGCCGGCATACGGGTTCTGGACGATGTGCCGCGCGATATGATCGCCGTCCGCTTCGGACCTGACATGCGGTTCGCAGCAGTGGCATCCCCGGAATACCTCTCGCGTCATGAGCCGCCGAAAGCGCCACACGACCTGGGGCAGCACCGATGCGTCCGCTTCCGGTTCGAGAGTGGCGCGCTCTACCGCTGGGATCTCGAGCATCGCGGCAAAAGCGCCAGCATCGATGTCGACGGGCCGCTGACGCTTGGCAACCTGAATCTGATGGTCGAAGCAGCGCTGGCAGGTATCGGCATCGCCTGGGT
>NZ_JBFTLX010000197.1:0-13320 GCF_056396665.1 Cupriavidus sp. 05T313
GTGCTGGCTTGCGCGGCGGTGGGCGGCGGCGCAGCCTGGTGGCAGGCGCGCGGCACCGCGCAGTTGCGGGCCAAAGCGGTATTCGGCGATGGCACGCGCGGCCCCAGCGACATGGCCTGGGTGCCGGGCGGGGAATTCCTGATGGGCAGCGACCATAAGCTGGCGCAGGCCAACGAGCGGCCGGCCCACAAGGTGCGCGTACATGGTTTCTGGATGGATATCCACCACGTCACCAACGCGCAATTTGCCGCCTTCGTGCGCGCTACCGGCTATGTCACCACGGCCGAGCGCAAACCGGACTGGGAGACGCTGCGCGTGCAGTTGCCGCCCGGCACGCCGCGTCCGCCCGATTCGGCGATGGTGGCGGGCGGCATGGTGTTCGTCGGCACCAGCCGGCCGGTGCCGCTGCAGGATTACTCGCGCTGGTGGCGCTATGTGCCCGGCGCGGACTGGCGGCATCCCAGCGGCCCCGACAGCAATATCACCGGCAAGGACGATCATCCGGTGGTTCAGGTTTCCCATGAAGACGCGCAGGCCTACGCCAAATGGGCCGGCAAGCGCCTGCCTACCGAGGCCGAATGGGAGTTCGCCGCGCGCGGTGGGCTGGAACAGGCGACCTATGGCTGGGGCGACCAGTTCGCCCCGGAAGGCCGGCAGATGGCCAACGTCTGGCAGGGACAACAAGCGCAGCCGTTCCCGGTGGTCAGCGCCAAGGCCGGCGGCGCGCTCGGCACCAGCCCGGTGGGCACGTTCCCGGCCAACGGCTACGGCCTGTCCGACATGACCGGCAACGCCTGGCAGTGGGTGGCGGACTGGTACCGCGCCGACCAGTTCCGGCGCGAAGCCGTGAGCGCCAGGCCGATCGAGAACCCTGTCGGCCCGGCCGATTCGTGGGATCCCTCGGAGCCCGGCGTCCCCGTGGCCGCACCGCGCCGCGTCACGCGCGGCGGGTCCTTCCTCTGCAATGAAGACTATTGCCTGAGCTATCGCCCCAGCGCCAGGCGCGGCACCGATCCGTACAACAGCATGTCGCACCTCGGCTTCCGGCTGGTGGTGGACGACACACAGTGGAAGCAGGCCAGGGACGGCAAGCCCGCTACACAGGCTGCCGCAGGTGGCCCGCGGCCAGGCTGAGCGGGGCGGAACCATTTCCGAAGCGCGGCGCGGCAGGGGCCTGCGTGCCGGTGGCAGTTTTTCGCCTGCTGCCTGGCGAATCGCGGTTCGTTGACAGGGAAGGCATGACACGCATGAGCCGGATCGGGACCGGTCGCTTGTAGCGGGGCGGCGGCGCCCGCACGGCGCGGGATGGGATGCACGCGGAGGCTGGGACAGATGAGCAGGAACCGGGCACATTCAGCCGCGATGGCGGCACCGCCACCGGGACGGCCCGCAATGCCGTCACGGCCCCTGGCGCTGGAAGCGGCAGAGACGCATGGGGCTTTGCTGGCGGCGCTGCTGTTCGCCTCCGGTGCATCCGCGCTGGTCTACCAGGTACTGTGGATCAAACAGGTGGCGTTGATCGTTGGCGTTGACGTCTATGCCGTCACCACGGGTGTCAGCGCGTTCTTCCTCGGCCTGGCCTGCGGCGGCTGGGCGCTGGGCCGGCGCGCGGACCGCGCGGCACGGCCCTTGATGTTCTACGCCGCGCTGGAACTCGGCATCGCGGTGCTGGGCCTTGGCGCCACGCTCGGGCTGGCGCAGGCGGCACCGTGGTTCGTGGCGATCGAGAGCCGCGCCGGCCTGCTGGCCTGGTGCCTGCCTTTCGCGCTGATCGGGGCGCCTGCCTTGTTGATGGGCGGCACCTTGCCCGCGCTGATGGCGGCCTGCGCGCCGCCGGCGGGCAAGGTGGCGCGTACCGGCGGCGGGCTCTACGCCGCCAATACCCTGGGCGCCATGGCCGGCGCCTTGCTGACTACCTTCATGCTGGTGCCTTCGTTTGGCGTGCGTGGCGCCGCCATGGCCGCTGCGCTGGTCAACCTGGCGCTGGCGGCAACGGCGTTTGGCTTTGGCCGCGCCAGCGCGCCTCGGGCAATCGATGCCGCCGCGGCCRCACCCGTGGCCGCGCCGCAAGCGCGGGCACGGCTGGCGGTGGGGCTCTATGCCGTGGCCGGCGGCATCGCGCTCGGCTATGAAGTCGTCTGGTCGCAGATCATCGTGCAGTTCATGAGCACGCGCAGCTTTGCCTTCACCATCGTGCTGGCCACCTACCTGGGCGGCCTGGTGGCAGGCAGCGCCATCTACGCCCGTTTTGCCGACCGCGTGCGCGATCCGTGGGGCGTGTTTGGCGTGCTGGTGGGGCTCGCGGGCCTGGTCGCGCTGCTGCAGTTGGCGGGGCTCGGGAACTGGCTGGTCCAGTTGCAGGTGAGCCTGGCAGGCGTGGTCATGGCGGCCACGGGCAGCGAGTTGGCCGCAATGTGCGCGCGCTTTGCACTGGCGGGGCTGTGCGTGGTGTTTGCGCCCACGATGCTGCTCGGTGCGGCGTTTCCCGCAGCCTTGCGCTTGTGTGCCGAACCCGGTCATATCGGCCGCGACGTCGGCGTTGTGCTGGCGCTCAATACGGCGGGCGGCATCGCCGGCACCTTCCTGAGCGGCTTCGTGCTTGTGCCGGCGCTAGGCCTTGTCCATACCCTCGGGATACTCGCCGCCGCGGCGGCTACGGTGGGCACGGTTGCCGTGCTGCGCGGCCCCGGCGTGCGGCCCGCCCTGTGCGCGGCCGCCCTGGGCATCGGCGTCTGCGTGGCAGTGGCCGCCGTGCTGACGCCGCCCGATCGCCTCGCGCGGCTGCTGGCCGAGGCCAAGGACGGCACCCTGGTCTCCTACGAGGAAAGCCCTGGCGGCACGGTCGCCGTGATCGAGCAGGGCAGGCCGGGCGCCAGCTTCCGGCGCCTGTACATCTCAGGTGTTTCCAACTCGGGCGACGCCATCGGGTCGCTGCGCTACATGCGGCTGCAGGCCTTGCTGCCGCTGCTGGTCCACACGCAGGAGCCGCGCTCGGCGCTGGTGGTTGCGCTTGGCACCGGCATTACCGCGGGCGCGCTCRCGCAATACCCGGGGCTGGAACGCCGCGTCACGGCCGAGCTGCTGCCCGCGGTGGTGCGTGCCGTGCCGGAGTTCCGGGGCAACTACGACGTCAGCCGCCATCCCCGATCCGACATCCGCGTGCGCGACGGCCGCCATGAACTCCTGCGCTGCCCCGAGCGCTACGACCTGATCACCCTGGAGCCGCCGCCGCCATCGGCTGCCGGCGTGGTGAATCTCTACTCGCGCGATTTCTACGAGCTGGCGCGCAGCCGCTTGCAGCCGGGCGGGCTGTTTGCCCAGTGGCTGCCGCTGGCCACGCAGAACGACGAAGACTCCCGCGCGCTGGTGCGCAGCTTCCTTGACGCGTTCCCGCACGCCTCGCTTTGGACTACCGAGGTGCACGAGATGCTGCTGGTGGGCTCGGATGCGCCGCTGGACCTGGACGCCGCGCGCATCCAGGCGCGCTTCAACCAGTCAGCCGTGGCCGGCGCCCTGCGCGAGGTCGGCATCAATTCGCCCGCCGCGCTGCTCGCCACCTGGGTGACGGGACGGGAAGGGCTGGAGCGCTACGCCGCCGGCGCGCCGGCCGTGACGGACGATCGGCCGTTGATCGAATACGCGGGCTGGGTGCGGCGCGACGAGATATCGCGCGTGCTGCCCGCCTTGCTGGATCTGTATATGGCACCGCCGTTGCGCGGCGCAGACCCTGCCTTTCAGGCGGATATCGATCAGGAGCGTCGCCGGCTGATGCACTTCTACGCGGCCACGCTTGCCGCTTACGCCGGCGACCGGCAGCGCTGGCGGGAAGAGATCGGGCTGGCCGTGCAGGGCGGCGAGGCCAACCAGTACTTCCGCCGCATGCTGGGCATGCGGGACTGAGCAACGAGAGATTCGAGAACACGGATTGGGGAAACCGGGGCCGCCGGCAGCGGTCGGGTAACAGAGGAGGAGCACACATGCGAATCAATCGCTCACTGAAGCGAGCGGCTATCGCGCTCGCGGTGGCGGTGCCGATCGCGGCCGCCGGATGGCTGGTAACCGCGCCAACCACCACAATGGCAGCGGACGCGCCTGCCAAGGCGTCAGCGAGCGCGCCGAACAGCACGTCCGCCAAGAAGCCGAATATCCTTGTGATCTTCGGCGACGATATCGGGCAGACCAATATCAGCGCCTATAGCATGGGTGTGGTCGGTTACAAGACGCCAAACATCGACCGCATCGCGCGCGAGGGCATGATGTTTACCGACTACTACGCCGAAAACAGCTGTACGGCGGGCCGCTCTTCCTTCATCACCGGGCAGACGCCGTTGCGCACCGGCCTGAGCAAGGTCGGCGCGCCGGGTGCGCCGGTGGGCCTGCAGAAGGGCGATATCACGATTGCCCAGGCATTGAAGGCGCAAGGTTATGCCACCGGGCAGTTCGGCAAGAACCACCTTGGGGACAAGAACGAGTACCTGCCGACAGCGCATGGCTTCGATGAGTTCTTTGGCAACCTCTACCACCTGAATGCCGAGGAGGAGCCTGAGCGCCCCTATTGGCCGAAGGACAAGAACGACCCGTTCGCGAAGAACTTCTCGCCGCGCGGCGTGATCCACTCGTTCGCCGATGGCAAGGTCCAGGACACCGGCCCGCTGACCACGAAGCGGATGGAGACGATCGACGACGAGACTACTGCCGCAGCGCAGGAGTTCATCAAGAAGCAAGCCAAGGACAACAAGCCATTCTTCGTCTGGATGAATACCACCCGCATGCACTTGTTCACGCATGTCCGCGACTCCATGAAGGGCCGCAGCGGCATGCCCGGCAACGAGTATGCCGACGGCATGCTGGAGCATGACGAGGATGTGGGCAAGCTGCTGAAGACACTGGATGACCTGGGCATCACCAAAGACACCATCGTGGTCTACACGACCGATAACGGGCCCAACCAGTTCTCCTGGCCGGATGCGGCAACCACCCCGTTCCGCAGCGAGAAAGACACCAACTGGGAGGGGGCGTTCCGGGTGCCCGCCATGGTGCGATGGCCGGGGCGCATCAAGCCGGGAACAGTCTCCAACGAGATGTTCTCCGGGTTGGACTGGTTCCCGACCCTGTTGGCCGCCGTGGGCGATACCACCGTCAAGGATCGCCTGCTGAAGGGCTGGTCGCCGAAATCCGGGCAGAGTTTCAAGGTGCACCTGGACGGCTACAACCAGCTTGACTACCTGACAGGCAAGAATGCGAAGGGAGCGCGCGAAGAGTTCTATTACTTTGACGATGACGGCAATCTGGTGGCCATGCGCTTTGGCGACTGGAAGGCTGTCTTCTGCGAGCAACGCGCGCCGGGGGGCATGCAGGTCTGGGCCAATCCCTTCACCTGCCTGCGACTGCCAAAGATCTTCAATTTGCGCATGGACCCCTATGAGCGCGCAGATGTCGCCTCTGACCAGTACTACGACTGGATGACCAAGAACGCCTACCTGACCGGCATCGCCACCATGAAGGCATCCGTGTTCCTCGAGACCTTCGTGGCCTACCCGCCAAGCCAGAAGCCAGCCAGCTTCAGCGTGGACCAGGTGCGCAAGTCCGTGGACGAGCGGATCGAGAAGCTGAGGTCGCAGAAAAAGTAGCCGCGGCTGTTGTGTAACGATGTGGCCCGTCGGTCCTGCTGGCGGGCCATTCTCGCGACTTACCCCGGCCCTGCGGCCGAGGCTACGAGAGACTTGGACAATGAGTTCCAGAGAGGCAATCGCGGCGCTGCAGCAGCATGTGGAGCAGTCCATCAAAGGGCAGGGCGAAGTGATCCGGCAGATCGTCATCGGCCTGCTGGCCAACGGCCACCTGCTGCTGGAGAGCGTGCCCGGGCTGGCCAAGACGCGCATGGTCAAGAGCGTGGCCGCGAGCCTGGACGCGCAGATGCGCCGCATCCAGTTCACCCCGGACCTGCTGCCCGCCGACATCACCGGCTCGGACATCCTTTACCAGGAGGCGGGCAGGAACAGCTTCCGCTTCCAGCCGGGCCCCGTGTTCGGCAACCTGATCCTGGCCGACGAAATCAACCGTGCGCCGGCCAAGGTGCAATCCGCGCTGCTCGAAGCCATGGAGGAGCGCCAGGTCTCGGTGGGCGGCACCACCCATCCCATGCCTGAACTGTTCATGGTGCTGGCCACGCAGAACCCGATCGAGCAAGAAGGCACTTACCCGCTGCCCGAGGCGCAGATGGACCGCTTCCTGATGAAGGTGCTGATCACCTATCCCGCAGCCGACGACGAGCGCGATGT
Organism: Cupriavidus sp. 05T313; assembly: GCF_056396665.1. NCBI lineage: Bacteria > Pseudomonadati > Pseudomonadota > Betaproteobacteria > Burkholderiales > Burkholderiaceae > Cupriavidus > Cupriavidus sp. 05T313. The sequence continues at coordinate 6,282 of NZ_JBFTLX010000197.1, forward strand.
GCTGCGCCTCGTGCGCGGCGAGGAGACGGGCAGCGCGGCGCCCGCTACGCCCCGCGCGGAGCAGGCCAGGGTGCCGCAGTCGGCGATCTTTGCCGCGCGCGAAGAGATCCACGGTGTCCACGTGGCTGACGCGATCGACCGCTACATCATCGACCTGGTCAATGCCAGCCGCACGCCGGCCCGCTTTGACGCCGAACTGGCGAAATGGATCGCGCTGGGCGCCAGCCCGCGCGGCGGCATAGCGCTGGACCGCGCGGCCCGCGCCAACGCCTGGCTGGACGGACGCGATCACGTGACGCCCGACGATGTGCGTGCGATGGCGCTGCCCACGCTGCGGCACCGGCTGATCCTGTCCTACGACGCCAGCGCGGACGGGCTGGACGCCGACGCGGTGGTGAACAAACTGGTCGAAGTCGTGGCCGTGCCCGCATGAAGGATCCCGCGATGCCGGTGGTGCGCGGGAGCGAGCTCGGCACCGTGTGGGTCGACGTCGCGCACCTGGCCCGGCTGGAGCTGGCCGTGYGGGACCTGGGCTTCACCATGCGCCAGCCGCACGCCAGTGTGCTGTCGGGCAAGCACGGCTCGCGCATTCGCGGGCGCGGCCTGAACTTCGAAGAACTGCGCGGCTACCAGCAGGGCGACGATGTCCGCMACCTGGACTGGAAGGCCTCGCTGCGCATGGGCAAGCCGCTGGTGCGCGTCTATACCGAGGAGCGCGACCTGCCGGTACTGCTGGTGGTGGATCAGCGCATGCCGATGTTCTTCGGTTCCAGGCGGGCGATGAAATCGGTGCTGGCCGCGGAGTTTGCCGGGCTGTGCGCCTGGATGGCGCTGCAGGCGGGCGACCGCGTGGGCGCGATCGTGTTTAACGACTCCGATACCACGCTGATCCGGCCGCTGCGCAGCCGTGCCCGCGTGCAGGCCGTGCTGGGCGCCATCGCCCGGATGAACCAGGCGCTGCACGCCGACAGCGCGGCGCGGCCCGTCTACGGCCAGCTCGACCGCACGCTGGAGCGCGCCTTGCAACTGGCCGGGCACGACCACCTCATCTGCGTGATCAGCGATTTCGCGGGCGCCGGCCAGCGTACCCAGGACCTGCTGCGCCAGCTGTCCAGCCACAACAGCGTGATCGCGGCGATGGTGTTCGATCCCTTGTTCCAGGCGGTGCCGCACCACACCGGCCGCATGGTCGTGACCGAAGGGCATCTGCAGGTCGAGCTGGACATGGGCGACAAGACCACGCGCGAGCCGATCGAATCCTTCTTCACCGGGCGCCTGCACGAGGTCACCGAACTGCTCAAGCGCAGCGGCGTGCCGATGATGCCGATCGACACGGAGGGTGAGGCCCTGGCCCAGTTGCGGCATTTCCTGGGACGCCTGGCGCCGCGCGGCAAAGCGCCAGGCCGGCATTGAGGCGCGCGGCGGATACTCCATGGCAGACCTGACCCGTTCCTACGCCACCGATGYCGTGCAGCCAGGTGCAGGCGCACCGGAGGCCGCCGGCACATTGGCAAACCTGCAGGAAATCGCCTTGCCGCCGCCTGCGTCCTATCTGCCCCAGACCTGGGGCTGGGCCGTGCTGGCCGCCTTGCTGCTGGCGCTGGGCGGGCTGCTGGCCTGGCGCGCCTGGCGGCGCCGCCAGGCAAACCGCTACCGGCGCGACGCGCTCGCGGAGCTGGCGCGCATTGAAGCCGGCCTGGCCGCGGCGGCCGGCGCCGACAGCCGCCGCGACGCGCTTGCCGCCTTGCCCGCGCTGGTCAAGCGCGTGGTGCTGGCGTTCGCGCCGCGCACGCAGGTGGCGAGCCTGTCCGCGCAGGCATGGCTGGACTATCTCGATGGCACCTGGCGCGGCGGTGGTTTCAGCAATGGCCCTGGCCGGCTGCTGCCGGAGCTGGCCTACGGGCAGCGCCCGCCGCCGGCTGCCGAAGTGACGGCGCTGATTGCGCTGCTGCGCGACTGGATCGGACAGCACCATGCTCACCTTTGACCACCCGTGGGCCGCGCTGGTCCTGCTGTTGCCCATCCTGGTCTGGCTGCTGCTGCCGGCTTACCGGGAAACCATGCCTGCCGTGCGCGTGCCGTTCTTCGAGGAAATGGCTGAACGCTCCGGCCTGCGGCCCTCCGAGGGCGCGGTGGTGATGCGCCGCAACTGGGCACAGCGGCTGCTGGCGCCGCTGTGCTGGGCACTGGTGGTGGCCGCGCTGGCCATGCCGGTCCGGGTGGACCCGCCGATCGAGCGCACCGAGCCGGCGCGCGACCTGATGCTGGCGATCGACCTGTCGCAATCGATGGAGGCCAGGGATTTCGCGCAAGCCGACGGCCACCGCGTGGACCGGCTTACCGCCGTCAAGCAGGTGGTCAGCACGTTTATCGACCGCCGCAAGGAAGACCGCATCGGCCTGATCGTGTTTGGCGCGGCGGCGTTCCCGCAGGCGCCGCTCACCATGGACCACGACAGCGTCAAGGCCTTGCTCGCCGAAGTCCAGATCGGCATGGCGGGCCCGCAGACGGCGATTGGCGACGCCATTGGCGTGGGCGTGCGCATGACCGAAAAATCGCCCGCGCAGGAGAAGGTACTGATCCTGTTGACGGACGGCAACGACACTGCCAGCAAGGTGCCGCCGGAGCAGGCCGCGCGGATCGCCAGGGACAAGGGGCTGATCATCCATACGATCGGCATCGGCGACATCAACGCCACGGGCGAGAACAAGGTCGATCTGGGTGCGTTGCAGAAGATCTCCAGCATGACGGGAGGCCGCTCGTTCCGTGGCGAGGACCTGGCCGGGCTGGAGTCCATCTACGCGACGCTGGACCGGATCACGCCAGTCAAGGTAAAGCGCCAGTCGCACCAGCCCAAGCGCGATCTTTTCTACTATCCGCTCGCCGCGGCGGGCATGCTGCTGTTGCTGTATCACGCGGTCATGCTATTGCTGAGCGCCATCCGCCGGCCGCGCCGCCAGCCGTTGGTGGACCGTGGCCAGGGCGTCGCGCCGGAACCGGGGCACTGAATGGATTTCGGTGAGTTCCATTTCCTGCGCCCCCTGTGGCTGCTCCTGATGCCGGCGGCGTTGCTGATTGTCTTCGCCTGGCATCGGTTCTCCGACCCACRCCGGCGCTGGCGGGGCGTGATCGCCCCGCATCTGCTGGAGCGGCTGATCGTCGATGGCGGGCGCGGCTGGCGCCTGCGGCCGGTACACGGCGCGTGCGCCGCGCTGGTTCTGATCGGCCTTGCCGCGGCGGGGCCGGCCTGGGAGCGCGAGCCGCCGCCGTTTACCGAGGACAAGGCGCCGATGGTGGTTGCCATCGACCTGTCGCGCAACATGGACGCGGTGGACCTGGCGCCCACCCGGCTGGAGCGCGGCAAGCAGAAGGTGCGCGACCTGATGCAGCTGCGCGCGGGCTCGCGCACCGGGCTGGTGGTGTACGCGGGCACGGCGCACATGGTAGTGCCGCCTACCGATGACCCGCAGTTCATGGCGTTGTATTTGGACGCGCTGGATACCGGCATGATGCCGCGCGCGGGCAAGAACGCCGCCGCCGCGCTGGCGCTCGCCGACACCCTGCTGGCCCGGGAGTCGGCCGCGGGCACCGTGCTGTTCATCACCGATGGCTTCGACCGGGCGGAAATCCCCGTTTTTGCCGCGCACGCCCGCAATAGCCAGGTGCAGGTGCTGGTGCTGGCTGCCGGCACTACCCAGGGCGGCCCGATCCGTACCGCCGATGGCCGGGTGGCCACCGACCAGCAGGGCCGGCCGGTGCAGGGCACGCTGGACCTGGCGGCGCTGAAGGCGCTCTCGTCCGATGCCGACATCCCGCTGGCCAGCCTGACGCTGGACGACGACGATGTGAACTGGGTACAGCGCCGCGCGGTGCGCAATATGCAGGCCGCGCAGGAGAAGAACGCCGAGGTGCGCTGGAAGGAGGCGGGCTACGTCCTGACCATCCCCATCGCGCTGCTGGCTGCCTTCTGGTTCCGGCGCGGCTGGGTGGTGCGCTGGCTGCCTGCGCTGCTGGTGGCCCTGCTTGTGCAGGCACCGCGCCCGGCGGTGGCGGCGCCGGTGGTCCTCACGACGGCATCGATCAAGGCGTTTTTCCTGGATGCCTTCCTCACCCCCGACCAGCAAGGCCGCTGGCATTTCGAGCGCGGGGATTACACCGCCGCCGCGGCGCATTTCCAGGACCCGATATGGCGTGGCTGGGCCAGCTACCGCGCGCGCGACTTCGCGGGCGCGCTGACCGCGTTTGCCGCCCTGGCCACCCCGGATGCTTTTTTCATGATGGGTAACTGCTATGCGCAGCTGAAGGACTATCCGCGTGCGCTTTCGGCCTATGACAACGCGCTCAAGGGGCGCCCCGGATTTGCGCAGGCCATCGCCAACCGAGCCCTCATCGCGGCGCTGATCGAACAGGAGAAAAAGAAGAAGAAAGACGACGGCGAGGAAGCGCCGGACACGCCGCCGGACAAAATCCAGTTCGACGACAAGGACGATGGCGGCAAGAAGGAAAAGGCCGATATGAGCCGCGTGCAACAACAAAACGCCGAGCTATGGATGCGTAACCTGCAGATTTCGCCGGCGGATTTCCTGCGCCAGAAGTTCCAGATCGAGGCGCAGCAGCCGGCGCAGGGCAAGGCCGCGCCATGAAACGCCTCCTGTTCTACACCACCATTGTCGCCTTGCTGGGCCTGCTGATCGCGCTGCCGGTCCTGGCTGACGGGCCGCGGTCGATGGCGCGCGCGCATCTGGAGCCAGGCGGCGCGGTGGCGCAGGGCCAGCCTGTCAAGCTGGTGGTGGACGCGCTGACTACCAACTGGTTCACCGAGGCGCCGGTCTTTCCCGTGCTGGAGATTCCCGGCGCTATCGTCAGCCCGCCGGGCGACGATGCCACCAACCTGAGCGAAGAGATCCAGGGCGTGAAGTGGTTCGGCGTATCGCGCTCGTACATCGTCACGCCGCAGACCGGCGGCGATCTTGCCATTGCGCCGCTGGAACTCACGCTGCAGGTAGGGCAGGTGAGCGGGGTGGTAAAGGTGCGCACCCCCGCGCTGACGCTGAAAGTCAAGACGGTGCCGCGCCCGGCCGGCGCGGAGAACGCTATCGGGACATCGCGGCTGGAATTGACGCAGTCCATCGACCATGACCTGCGCACGCTCAAGCAGGGCGACGCCTTTACGCGGACCATCGAGATCAGCGCCGACGGCGTGCAGGCCATGCTGCTGCCGCCCACGCCATTTGGGCCGGTGTCGGGGCTCGCGGTCTATCCCAAGGCGCCCCGCGTGCAGGACATCAGCCAGGAGCGACAGGGTTTTCTGGGCGGGCGCCGGGTCGATGCCGCCACCTATCTGGTGCAGAAGTCCGGCCGCTACGAGTTGCCGGGGGTGAGCGTGCAATGGTGGGACATCCGTGCTGGCAAGTTGCGCACGGCCAYGGTGCCCCCATTGCGGTTTTCCGCTTCCGCCAACCCCGGCTACCAGCCGCCGGTTGGCATTCCGGGCGAGCCCCTGGCGGCGCTGCCGGGACGCCATGCGCGCCTGGATCCGCAATGGCTAGCCTATTGCGCCGCAGTGCTGGTGGTGCTGGGGCTGGCGGCCTGGCTGCTGTTGCCCCGGCTGATCCGCGCGGTTGGGCGCCTGAAGGCCTGGCGGCGCCAGCGTCGGCTGGCTTATGCAAGCTCCGAGGCCGCCGCCTTTGCGCGGCTGCGGCGCGCGCAGCAGGGCGAGGACGCCAGCGCACTGGTGAGCAGCCTGTACGCCTGGCTCGACCGGGTGGCCCGGCGCGCGCCCGCTGTGCTTGGGCGCCCCGCGGCGCTTGGCGATGCCGAACGCGCCGCCGGCAGCGCGACTTTTGCCACGGCGGGGGAGCAACTGCTGTCCAGCCGCTATGGCGCGGCGGCCACACAAGGCGATGTGCCGCCAGCCGCGCTGGGCAAGGCACTGGATGAAGCCAGGGCGGGGCTGGTGCGCCGCTCCACGCGTTCCGGTCATCATGCGGCGAGATCTTTGCCACCGCTCAATCCGGCCAGTGGCTAGCAAGCACGCCGCCATGGCTGGTCTAAGCTTGGTTTCCATCCGGAGCGATTCCACAATGCTTCCACCTCCGCTGCAGGCTTGTTTCGCATCATCCCCCCCGGCCGGGCGGCGCACCGCCGGCGCGCTGCGCTTGTCGATCGCCATGTTGCTGGCAGCCGTCATGTCCGGCAAGGCCGCCGCCGGGCCGGTGGACCTGCCGAATTCCCTGCCGAACATGGTCGGCGCCGGCTTTGGCTCCACGACGGAATACGCCGGCGGCAAGGACCGCATGATCGGCGTGGTGCCGGGGGTGCGCTATGTCACGCCAGGCGGCCACCTGTTCGAATGGTACGGACCCTATGCGCAATACAACTTTGGTGGCGTCACCGGCTTCCAGTGGGGGCCCGCAGGGGCGCTCCGGTTGGGGCGCAAGGATGTCGACGATCCCGTGGTCTCCCAGATTCACGAAATCAAGACCACGGTGGAGGCGGGCGGCTTCATCGGCTACGAGTACCTGGACCAGGGCAGCATTCCCTACCGGCTGCGCGGCAGCGTGGCGGTGGTGACAAATGCGGGCGTGGTCTACACGGGTGCGCGCCTCAGTGTCAACGGGAGCGGCTGGGTGCCATTGCATCCGCGGGTATATGCCGGGGCCGGGCTGGGCGCAAGCTGGGTGAGCCAGGGCTTCAACCAGACCTACTACGGTGTGACGCCGGACGATGCCGCGCGCAGCGGCCTGCCCGTCTACGCGCCCGGCGGCGGATTGCAGCAGGTGACCGGCTGGCTTGCGCTGGTTTTCCAGATCGACAAGAACTGGTACGCCGGCGCCATGGTCTACGGACAGCGGCTCACCGGCAGTGCCGGAGACAGTCCTATCGTGACGCAGCGCGGCACGCGCAACCAGATCACTTATGGCGCTGGCATCGCCTATGCCTGGAGATAGACAAGCATGGAAATCCATACCGGCAACAACACCCGGAAACGCAAAAGACAGAGCCGTAATCCAAGGAAAGCTTGTGGACACCCCTGAAG
>NZ_JBFTLX010000198.1:0-13237 GCF_056396665.1 Cupriavidus sp. 05T313
TTCGTGGCCGACGGCAACCTGATTTCCGGCGTGGGCAAGCTGCCCTTCAATACCGACGGCGGCGGCCTGTGCAACAACCATCCCGCCAACCGCGGCGGCATCACCAAGGTGATCGAGGCCGTGCGCCAGTTGCGCGGCGAAGCGCACCCGGCCGTGCAAGTCAGGAACTGCGACCTGGCGCTGGCCCAGGGCACCGGCGGCTATCTCGGCTCGCGCCATGGCAGCGCCACCTTGATCATGGAACGGGAGTAACAAGATGGCGACCCCTACACCCCCACCCTGTTGAAAGCACCGGCCGAGTCGCCGGACAACGCGGCGTTCTGGCAGGCCGCGCGYGARGGCCGCCTGCTGGTCARGCAYTGCAAGTCCTGCGGCAAGCCGCACTGGTAYCCGCGCACGCTGTGCCCGTTCTGCATGGGCGAGACCGAATGGAAGCAGGCCTCGGGCCGYGGCACCGTCTAYTCGYTCAGCGTYACSCGCCGKGCSGGTCCCACGCCCTTCTGCATTGCCTATGTGGAGCTCGAGGAAGGCGTATCGATGATGACCAACATCATCGATTGCGACCTGGACGCAGTGCGCATCGGCCAGCCGGTCCGGCTCAAGTTCGCCGCGACCGCCGATGGAGCGCCGGTGCCGGCCTTCACGCTCGCCTGACTGACGGGGTCCGTCCGGCTTCCGGACGCCGCTCGACAACGCCGGCTAGCGCGTCACCGTCGCTTTGTGGGAGTAGCGGTCGCCCCGAAAGATCAGCTCCGATGTGCAAAGCGCGATGCCACGGATATCGATCGGGGTGCATCGCAGGCGTAGCAGCGGGGTTCCATCCGCGACCCCCAGCCGCCGCGCCACATCCCCGGCGGCGGGGATCGCCGAGCTTTCGGTAGTGACCTCTTTCATCCGGTAACCCAGCCGGCTCTCGAAGATCGCCATGACGTCATTGGTCTCAAGGTCCTCCTTCACCAGCGCGCGGATCACCGCTTCGTCACCCATGATCATGAAGAGGGCCGCGGGCTCGGCATTCGACATCCGGAGCGTAGTGGCGCATAGCAGCGCAGCGCCCGAATTCAGGCCCAGTGCTTCCACGGCGAACGCCGGCGCCTTGATCTTGCGCACCGAGACCAGCTTGCCATGGGCAAGTTTCCCCCGTGCGCGCGAAGCCTCATAGAAGCCCGTCAGCGGCCCCAGGTTCGAGGTCTCCGCGGGCCGGGTGACGAAGCTGCCCTTGCCGTTGAACTTCTCGATCAGGCCGCTGGCGTGCAGTCCGGCCAGCGATTGCCGGACCGTGATGCGGCTGACGCCAAACTCCGCCATCAGTTCGGATTCCGACGGCAGCTTGGCGCCAGGCCCAAGCTTGTTGTCGACGATGCGCTGGCGGAGTTCTTCTTCGATTTGCCTGAATCTGGGCTGGGGCGTGGTCAAGGTCCGGGTCCTTCGTGTTTCGAGCGGATCCCCTGGCTGGAGATCCTGGCGGTCCATGGATTATACCTATCATGACAGGAGTCCTCCCTCACCCTTGACCTGTTATAACAGGTCGTGGCAGTATTGAACCGCCAAGAGTACGGCCGACCGTACCGCCGGCTCAGAGATACGGAGCGAGACACAGACACGCCGGCTGCCAGTCATGCGCAACCCCGGTGTGACCCTTTGCGCGCTCTCGTGTCTTGCGCGGCGATACCGGCCAGCGAGCAACGCTTCACGATACGAGAGAACGGAATGAGCAACGCAGCACAGAATTCCCGCGCGCAAGCGGCAGCGGCGGAGTATGACTACATCGTCGTCGGCGCGGGCTCGGCCGGCTGCGCCCTGGCGGCGCGGCTGGCGGAAGATCCGGCGGTCACGGTGGCATTGCTGGAGGCTGGCCCGGACGACCATCATTACAGCGTGTGGACGCCGCTCGCCCTGGCCGCCGTGGTGCCCAAGCGCGGTCCGCGCAACTACGCGTACCGCACCGTTGCGCAGCCGGGCCTCGACGGGCGGCGCTCCTACCAGCCGCGCGGCCGGGGGCTGGGCGGCAGTTCTTCGATCAACGGCATGGTCTACATCCGCGGCCACCGCAATGACTACGACCTTTGGGAGCGCCTGGGCTGCAAGGGCTGGGGTTACGACGATGTGCTGCCCTATTTCCGCCGCAGCGAGCGCAACCAGCGCGTCAGCGACAGGCACCATGGCAGCGATGGCCCGCTGCATGTCAACGACCTGCGCACGCCGAACCCCTTCTCGCAGCGCTTCGTCGCGGCGGCCGTGCAGGCCGGCTTGCCGTTGAACAATGACTTCAATGGCGCTGAGCAGGAAGGTGCCGGCCTGTACCAGGTCACGCAACGCAACGGCGAACGCTGGAACAGCGCGCGCGCCTACCTGCATGGCGGCAACGCCGCCGACACCGCCCTGAACGGCGGGCGCAGGGGCCTGACCGTCCTGACCGGGACGCAAGCGCTGCGCGTGGTCTTCGAAGGCAAGCGCGCCACCGGGGTGCGCGTGTCGCGCGCCGGCGCCGAGCAGACCCTGCGCGCCAGACGCGAAGTCATCCTTAGCGGCGGCGCCTTCAATTCCCCCCAGTTGCTGCTGGCCTCGGGCATCGGACCCGCATCGCATCTGGCCGAACACGGCATCGCCGTGGTCCACGATCTGCCGGGTGTCGGCGAAAACCTGCAGGATCACCTCGACATCACCCTTTGCCAGCAGGTCCGCTCGACCGATCTGTACGGCTACAGCCTGGGCGGCGTATTCCGGATGCTGTCGGAAATCCGGCGCTACCGGCGTGAGCGCACCGGGATGGTCAGCTCGAACCTGGCCGAAGCCGGCGCCTTCATCAAGAGCCGCCCCGATCTCCCCGAGCCGGACCTGCAACTGCATTTCATGCCCGGACTCTCGCCCACCCACACCGGAATGAGCCGGCGCGAGCTGAAGCATGGGTTTACCGCCCTCGCCTGCGTGTTGCGCCCGGAAAGCCGGGGACACGTGCGGCTGCAGTCTACCGATACGCGCGATGCGCCGCTGATCGATCCGCGTTTCCTGTCGGCCGAAGCGGACATGGCAGGCATGGTGGCGGGTGTCAGGGCGATGCGCCGCATCTTCTCGCAGCCGGCGCTGGCAGGTGCGGGCGGCAAGGCGCTGCTCATCGATGCGTTCGGCGCCGGCGAGGGCAACGAAGAGGCGATCCGCGCCTACATCCGCAAGCATGCCGATTCCGTATTCCACCCCGTAGGCACCTGCAAGATGGGCACCGACGACATGGCGGTGGTCGACCCCGAACTGCGCGTGCGCGGCGTGGAGGGCCTGCGCGTGGCCGATGCCTCGATCATGCCGACCCTGATCGGCGGCAATACCAACGCGCCGGCCATCATGATCGGCGAGAAGGCGGCTGACCTGATCCGCGCGGCCGCCAGGTAACCAGGCCGCCCGGGAACCGGCCGCGCCGGTTTTTCCCGGCGTAGGCCGGCAAGCCGAGCGGCCCTTCATGACAGACGACATCCCGAAGCAGAAGTGAGTGATATGAAGCAAAGTCCCTGCACCACCCGGTTTTCTTCCGACCGTACCCACGCCCGCGGCCGCCGGCTTGCCCTGGCGATGACGCTCGCCGCTGCCGCCGCGGCAGCGCACGCGGCCGGCCCCGCTGGTCCGGTTCCCAACCCGTATCTCGCGCAGTCCTACAACAACCAGACTCACTGGAACGATGCCGCTACGGACAGCGTCGGCTTTGCCGTGCCGCGCGGCAACTTCGAAGTCACGCCCGATTCGGTGCAAGTCATTCCCAACGAATCGGGGAGCCTGCCCCTGGTTGCCGATCGCGTCGGCGGCAAGGACATCTACTGGTGGTGGGCCGGCTTTTCGCTGCGCAAGGTGGGCGTGGATGGCGACAAGCTGGTGGAACTCGCCCGCACCGAAATTCCGGTACACCTGCCGAACTACACGCCGGTCACCGCCGAGCGGCGCCGCGAACAGGCCGCGGAGGTGAAGACGTTCCTCGATGCAAGGGACGAGCAGGGTCTGCTCGACTATATGAAGTCCCAGCCGAACCGCGCCTTGACGCTGGCGGAAGATCAGGTCGCCAACGGCGCGGTCTATGCGGTACTCGGCCGTGACGACGCCTTCTACGGCTGCAGCGGCCGCCAGATCTTCCGTATCGACCAGGAGGATCCGAAGGAAGCGGGCTCCGGGATGAAGGCGCCGCGGGCGATCACGCTGCCGGCTTCCCTTTTCGACAATGCCAGGGCGGCGAGCGGCACGCGCAGTCCGGCCGACATCCTGTTCGGCATGGGCATGTCTTACAACGGCTACCTGGTCGTGAATACGCTGGGCGGCAAGGTCATCACCCTGAACCGCGACACGCTCGAAGTCGTCGACGTCTTCACGGTTGCGGGCAAGGACGAACTGTTCATGAACAGCTTCGCCACCGGCCCCGAGGCCAACGGCGGCGCGGTGTATGTCGCATCCAACACGACCATGTACCGCCTGGTGGTGGACAAGGACGGCAAGATCCGCAGCGACGAAGCCAGCGGCGCATGGCAGGCGTCCTACGATCGCGGCGTGCGCATGCCGGCGCCGAAGATCGGCGACGGCACCGGCTCGACGCCGACCTTGATGGGGTTCAGCCCGAATGAGGACAAGCTGGTCGTCATCACCGACGGCGCGAAGAAGATGCGCCTGGTAGCGTTCTGGCGGGACAAGATCCCCGCCGGCTGGAAACAGAAGCCCGGCACGCTGTCGCCGCGCATCGCCGACCAGAAGGTGGTCGACATGGGGCCGGCGCAGGAGTCGGTACAGTCGGAGCAATCCGTGGCCGGCTTCGGCGACTATGCCTTCGTCGTGAACAACATTCCCACCGGAAGCGCCCCCCAGCTCAGCCCGTCCGGCACCTTCGCCAGCCTGGTCAACGGCGCCACCCGCCCCGGCCCGGCCGGCGTCGCCGCCCTCAAGTGGCAGCAGAAGGCACATGCCTGGCGCACGCAATGGGTGCGCACCGATGTGTCCTCGATCTCGATCGTGCCAATGATCAGCGGTGCCGGCCGCATGGCGATCATCGACGGGTATTTCACCGGCAAGTGGAATGATCGCTACCACATCGGCATGGATCTCGACACCGGCAAGACCGTAATGACAATCCGCACTGGCAGCGACCCGACCTTCAACGGCTTCTACTCGCCGATCAAGGTCGATCCGCAGGGCCACATCTTCTACAGCGGTGCGTTCGGGCTGATGCGCCTGGACACGGCGAAGATGCGGCGCGTGCCGGCGGACGACCCGGTGATGACGGCGCGGCACGACTGACGCCATGGGTGGCGCAATGCCCGCGCTTTCGCAAGGAGCCTGGCTGGCGCGAACGCGTCAGCCTGTATGCAACTGCCGTACAGCCAGCGCCAGGTGGCGGCTGATGGCAGCCCCAAAGACGAGGAGACACAAGATGCAAGCTGCTGTTACCGCCCCCGACCTGCCTGCAACCAGGGCGACGGACACCGAGAGCTGGCCCTTTACCGTCAGGCGGTCCACGCCGACCATCGGCGCGGAGATCGGCGGCATCGACCTGCGCCAGCCGCTCGGCGACGCTACCTATCTCGCCCTGCGCCGCGCGCTGGTGAAGTTCAAGGTGCTGTTCTTCCGCGACCAGGAGATCTCGCCAGCGCAGCATGTGGCCGTGGYGCGCCGCTTCGGCGAACTGGAGATCCACCCCATGATCGGCCACCACCCGGACCATCCGGAGCTGGTGGTGTTTGGCCGCAACGGGGGGCAGCGCGGCCGCGAGAACCTGTACCACTCCGACGTGTCATGGCGCGAAGTCCCGTCCATGGCCTCGATGCTGCGTTGCGTGGAAACGCCCGAGGTGGGCGGCGACACGATCTGGGTCAATATGGCGGCGGCCTATGCCAACCTGCCGGAAGACGTCAAGGCGCGCATTGCCCGGCTCAATGGCGTGCACGACGCGATGCCGACCTTCGGCCAGGCCCTTGCGGACGACAAGTACGAGGCCATGCGCCAGAAGTACCCGCCCGCGGTCCACCCCGTGGTGCGCACGCATCCGGAAAGCGGTGAAAAGATCCTCTACGTCAACGAGGGGTTCACGACCCACTTCGCCAACTACGCCAGGGAGCAGCCGTACCGCATCGGCTCCGACTTCCGGCCGGCGGAGATGGACCTGATGCAATACCTCTTCCGCCAGGCTGCCGCGCCCGAGTACCAGGTGCGTCTGAAATGGCAGCGCAACACCATTGCCTTCTGGGACAACCGCTCCACCCAGCACTATGCAGTCCAGGACTACTTCCCGGCGGTACGGCACATGATGCGGGCGACCGTCATCGGCGACCGTCCGGTCTGAGCCGGGCATCCGGCTGCTCGTACCACGCGTACAAAACACGAAGGAGAACGCTAATGAAGATGCTGAACCATTTCTACATCAACGGCCAATGGGTCGAACCATCCGCCGGCAGCACGCTGGTGGATATCGTCGATCCGGCCACCGAAGCACCGGCCGGCAAGCTGGCAATGGGCACCGCCACGGACGTCCACGCCGCCGTCGCCGCCGCGCGGGCTGCTTTCCCGGCGTGGTCGGAAACCAGCCGCGAGGAACGTATCGCCCTGCTTGAACGCGTGATCGAGCTTTACCGCGCCCGCCTGGGCGACATCGCCGAGGCCGTGCGTGCCGAAATCGGCGCCCCTATCACGCTGTGCAAGAACGTGCAGGCGCCCATCGGGCTGGCGCAGATCCAGGCCGCCGTGGAGACGCTGCGCCATTTCGAGTTCGAAACCGCGCATGCCAAGAGCTATGTCCGGCGAGAGGCGATCGGCGTCGCCGCGCTGATCACGCCCTGGAACTGGCCGTTGAACCAGATCGCCGCCAAGGTTGCGCCGGCGCTGGCCGCGGGCTGCACGGTGGTGCTCAAGCCGTCCGAGATTTCGCCGCTGGACGCGATCATCTTCGCCGAGATCATGCACGAAGCCGGCACGCCTCCCGGCGTATTCAACATGATCTATGGCGCAGGCCCGATCGTGGGCGCCGCCCTCTCCTCGCACCCCGGCGTGGACATGGTGTCGATCACCGGATCCACGCGCGCCGGCGTGGAAGTGGCGATCAGCGCCGCCCCTACCGTCAAACGGGTGGCCCAGGAGCTTGGCGGCAAGTCCGCGCTGCTGATCCTCGACGATGCCGACCTGCAAGCCGCGGTGACCAGCGGCGTGGCGCAGTGCATGGCCAACTCCGGGCAGACCTGCGTGGCGCCGACGCGCATGCTGGTGCCGCGCGAACGCTATGAGGAGGCCGTCACCATCGCCGCCGCGGCTGCCAACGCGGTCGTCGTGGGCGACCCGGCGGATCCGGCCACCAGGATGGGCCCGATCTCCAACCGTGGGCAGTACGAAAAGGTGCAGCGCATGGTCGGCATCGGCATCGAGGAAGGCGCGCGCGTGGTGGCTGGCGGCCCTGGCCGTCCGGAAGGGCTGGAGCGCGGCTTCTACGCCAGGCCCACCGTTTTCGCCGATGTGCGCAATGACATGGCCATTGCTCGCGAGGAAATCTTCGGGCCCGTGCTGGCCATGATCCCGTATGACGGCGAAGACGACGCCATCGCGATTGCCAACGACTCCGTGTTCGGCCTGGCCGGCTATATCGCCTCGGGCAACCCCGAACGCGCACGCCGCGTGGCGGCGCGCCTGCGGGTGGGGTCGGTGCGGATCAATGGGGCGATGCTGGATATCACGGTGCCTTTCGGCGGGTACAAGACTTCGGGCAACGGGCGGGAGTATGGGGCCGAGGGTCTGGCCGAGTTCCTGGAGTGCAAGTCGGTGACGAGCTGAAACAAGAGAAGAAAGCGAGGTTTATCCGGCTTTCGTGTGGGTCGATTCATCGCTGGGGTGACTCCAGCAATGCCGCCCTCTCCCGCATGGCGGGAGAGGGGCGCAAACCGGCGTTTTGCCGCAGGCCACCCGCACCCGTTCAGAACACAGGCACTACGCGGCCATCGCCACGCAATACCGCCCCAGGTGGTAATCCGAATCCCCCAGCAGCACATCCATCATCGTCAGCCGCTTGAAGTAGTCTCCCACCTCCAGCTCATCGGTCATGCCCATGCCGCCGTGCAGCTGCACCGCTTGCTGGCCGACCAGGCGGCCAGCCCTCGCCACCACCACCTTCGCGCCGGACAGCATACGGCGACGCGCGGCGAGGTCGGACTCGGTCAGCCCCTGCGCGGCAACATAGGCCATCGACAGCGCCAGCTCGGCCTGCACCAGCATATCCGCCATGCGATGCTGCAGGGCCTGGAAACTCGCCAGCGGCTTGCCGAACTGGTGACGGTTGCGCAGGTATTCGCCGGTGATGGCAATCAGCTTCTCCATCGCGCCCGCCGCTTCGGCGCAGAGCGCGGCAAGGCCGTGATCGATACCGTGCTCGAGCGCGGCCAGGCCATCGGCAGGCTGGCCGATCACCGCATCGCCGCCCACCAGCACATTGCTCAGCGTCAGGTCCGCGGCATGCAGGCCATCCATGGTGGGGTAGGCACCGATGGTCAGCCCGGGCACGTCGCGCGGCACCAGGAATAGCGCAAGGTCGTTGCTGCCGGCGACACGGGCGCTGACCAGCAAGGCGTCCGCGGCCGCACCGTGCCAGGCCAGCGACTTGATACCGTTGAGCACATAGCCGTCGCCGCGGCGCTCGGCGCTGGCGCGCGCGGCCTCCGGGCGGTAACGGGTGGCGGGTTCGAGATAGGCCAGCGCAAGCACGCGCTCGCCGGCGGCAAGCGCGGGTAGCCAGGCTTGCTGCTGCGCCTTGCTGCCGTACGCGGCGAGCACCGCCGTAGCCATCACCGCGCTGGGGATCACCGGTTCCAGCACCAGGCCCCGGCCCAGCTCGCGATGCACCACCAACTGGCTCGCCGCGCCTTGGCCGAAGCCGCCGAATTCCGGCGGCACGGTCAGTCCCAGCACGCCCATCTCGGCCAGCGCCGACCACATCCTGCGGTCGAAGCCACCGCCACCGCGTGCGCTGTTGCGGCGTTGCGTAAAGGTATATTCCGTGTCGACAAACCGGCGCAGGCTGTCCGCCAGCATTTGCTGTTCTTCGCTGTAGGTGAAGTCCATGTCTGCTTAGTCCCTTCAGAAACCGAGGATCATCTTGGCGATGATGTTCTTCTGCACCTCGGTGGCGCCGCCATAGATCGTGGTCTTGCGCATATCGAAGTAGGTCGAGGCCGCCGGCGCGGCCCAGTCCGGGCCGCTCACCGGTTGCACGGAGCCCGCGTCGAGCCATTGCGGCGCAAATGGCCAGGCGTGCGGGCCAGCCACCTCCATCTGCAGCATGGCGATATCCTGCTGCAGCTCGGAGCCGCGAATCTTGATGATGGAGGCCTCGGGGCCCGGGCCCCGGCCGCCATCCTGGGTGATCGCGCGCAGCAGCAACATCTCCAGCGCCATCAGGTCCATCTCCAGGCGCGCGATCTTGTCGCGCATGCGCACGTCCTCGCTCATCGGACGGCCCGCGCCATCGGTGGCCTGGCTGGCATAGTGCTTGAGCTGGCGCAACTCGCGGTGGCAATGGCCGATGCCGGCAATGCCGGTGCGCTCATGGCCCAGCAGGTATTTGGCGTAGGTCCAGCCACGGTTTTCCTCGCCCACGAGGTTGGCGACCGGCACCTCGACATTCTCGAACCACGTTTCGTTGACATCGTGACTGCCATCGAGCGTGACGATGGGCCGCACGGTGATGCCGGGCGAGTTCATGTCGATCAGCAGCATCGAGATGCCTTCCTGCTGCTTGGCCTCGGGATCGGTCCGTACCAGGCAGAAGATCCAGTCTGCGTACTGGGCCATGGTGGTCCAGATCTTCTGGCCGTTGACGATGTAGCGGTCGCCCCGGCGCTCGGCGCGCGTCTTCAGCGAGGCCAGGTCTGAGCCCGAGCCCGGCTCCGAGTAGCCCTGGCACCAGAAATCCTCCATGCCCGGGATGCGCGGCAGGAAGCGCGCCTGTTGCTCGGGGCTGCCGTATTTCATCAGCACCGGGGCGATCATGGTCAGGCCGAACGAGAGCAGGCGCGGCGCGCCGGCGCGGAATGTCTCGATCTCGAAGATCAGGCGCTGCATGGCGGTCCAGCCGGTGCCGCCGAACTGCTTCGGCCAGGCCGGCGCACCCCAGCCGTGCGCGTGCAGGATACGGTGCCAGCGCACGTAGTCGTCCTTACCCAGGCGGCGGTGGCCCAGCACCTTGTCGCGGATATCGGCGGGCAGCCTGTCCTGCGCAAAGGCACGGACCTCCTCCCGGAACCCTTGTTCCGCCGCGGTGAATCGCAAATCCATTGGCTTGTCCCCTCGTATGCTCGCGCGCGCCCGGCGCCTCTCTGCCTGCGCCAGGCCCGGCGTGTTTGAAAGTGTTTGGCTGCCCCCATGCTAGCGGTACGAGATGCGTCCCGGCCGCGCGCCGACGGGTGGGCCACCCATCGGGCAAGAACACCCTGCCGGCGCCGCCGCACCGGGTTCAAAGACCGATGGTGTAGCCCCCGTTGACCGACAGGTGCTGCCCCGTCACATAAGAGCCCGCATCGGAAAGCAGGAAGCAAACCGGACGCGCCACTTCTTCCGGCGCCGCCCAGCGCCCCAGCGGGATCTGCGCGAGGTAGGTGTCCCGGAACTTGTCGCTGCGGATGGTCTCGGTCATCGGCGTCTCCACCACGCCGAAGCCGACGGTATTGACGCGGATGGCGTACTTGCCCCACTCGCGCGCCGCGCACATGGTCAGGCCCAGCACGCCCGCCTTCGCCGCGCCGTAGTTGATCTGGCCGATGGTGCCGCGGCGCCCCGCGTCGGATGAAATATTGACGATGGCCCCGCCCGTGGCGTCTCCGGCGCGCGCGCGCTCCAGCATGTGGCGGCCGGCCGCTTGCAGGAAGTGAAAGGAGCCGGTCAGGTGCACGTCGATCACCTGCTGCCAGGCTTGCGCCGTCATCTTCTCGATCATGGCCGGGCGCGTGATGCCTGCGTTGTTGACCAGGCCATGCACGGCCCCGAAACGCGCCACGGCTTCGCGCACGGCATGCGCGGCAAATTCCGCGTCGGCTACGCTGCCGGCCAGCGTCAGCAGCGGGGCGTCGCCGCAGGCCAGCCGCAGTTCGGCCAGCGCTTCGGCGTTCAGGTCCACGGCGCTCACCTGGGCGCCCAGGTCCAGCGCCAGGCGCGCGATGGCGCGGCCGATGCCCTGTGCCGCGCCGGTGACGATGATGCTCTTTCCCTGCAGGGAATTCGGGGTGCAGTCCATATTCTCTCCTTCCTGTCGGCGATCAGTAGCGCATCTGCAGCAGCCACGTGGCCACCATGGCCGGGCGCTCGCTCCCTTCCACATGGATCTCCACCCGCCAGATGCCGCGCACCTCGCCCGGGCGGACGTCTTCCAGACCGRCCAGGTGGAAGCTGCCGCGGATGCGGGCACCCGCCGGCACCGGGCCGGTGAAGCGGATCTTGTCGAAGCCGTAGTTGAGCAGGAGCTTGCAGCCCGGAAGGCTGAAGCACTGCGTGTAGGCGACGGTGACCATCGACAGGGTCAGCAGCCCGTGGGCGATGGTGCAGCCATAGGGCGAATCGGCGGCGGCGCGCGCCGGATCGACATGGATCCATTGCCGGTCGCCGGTCACGTTGGCAAAGGTGTCGATGGTGGCCTGGTCAAGGGTGAAATAGCCGCTGACCGCGGCCGGCCCGTGTAGCCGGGCGCGAACCGCGTCGATGGAGTTCAGGGTATGCATAGGTCTAATCCGCTTTCAGTCCGAGGGTGTTCGCCACCGGAATCCATTTGGCGCGTTCCTCGCTCAGGAGACGGCCAAACTCCTCCGGGGTGGCAGGAAGGGGTTGCGCGCCGATGGCCTGCAGCTTCTCTATCAGCGCGGGTTGCCGCAACGACACATTGATGGCCTTGCTCAGTCTCGCGATGACCGGCTCCGGCGTCCTGGCCGGGGCCACCACGCCGAACCACGCGCTGGCATCGGTATTGGGAAAACCCAGTTCGCGCAGCGTCGGCACGTCCGGCAGCAGCGCAAAGCGCGTGGCGTCCAGAATGGCAAGCGCGCGGATCTTGCCGGCGCGTACCTGTTGCAGCGACGACGGCAGCGCGTCGAAGAGCAGGTCGATATTGCCGCCGACCAGGCTGATGATGGCGGGAGCGCTGCCGCCATAGGGCACCAGGGTGGCCTTGAAGCCCAGGGCATTGGCGGTGTACTCGCCGGCCAGGTGCGAGATGTTGCCGTTGCCGGCCGATCCCATGGTCAGCTTGCCCGGCTCCTTCTTGCCGAGGGCTACCAGCTCCGCGACCGACTTCACCGGCAAACCGGGCCTGATGGCCAGCAACAGCGGCGTCTTGCCGAGGCCCGCCACCGGCACGAAGTCCTTGACAGGGTCGTAGGGCAATTTGCGGAACAGCGCGCTGTTGATCACCAGCGGGCCGTTCGAACCGATCAGGAAAGTCCTGCCGTCCGGCTCGGCGCGGGCAACCGTCTCGGCAGCGATCATCCCTGCCCCGCCGGCCTTGTTTTCCACCACGATCGGAGTGCCCAGCGCATTGGCGGCTTCATGCGCCACCAGGCGGGTTATCTGGTCCGTGGCGCCACCCGGAGGATAGGGCACGATGAAGCGGATGGGCTGGTTCCGGCCTTGTGCATGCGTGGCCGCCGGCATGCACAGGAAGGCCACGGCAATTGCCATGGCACGAACGAAGCATTGCATGGTTGTCTCCGCCATTTCTGTTATCGATGGATGTGGCGCGGCGCCGGCCAGGGCTCAGATCCGCCCTTTGCCGCGCAGCGCGCCGATGCGCTCGGGCGAATAGCCCAGTTCCCGCGCCAGCACTTCGTCGGTGTGCTGGCCAAGCGTGGGCGCGGCTCGCTCATAGCGGATCGGCGTGTCGGAGAAGCGGATGGGGTTGGCGAGCGAGGGCACCTGTACCCCATTGCCATGGGGCATGGACAGCAGCATTTGCCGATGCCTGACTTGCGGATCCTCGAATACCTGCTGCATGTTGTAGATCGGACCGCATGGCACATTGGCCGCTTCCATGCGCGCGATCCATTCCGCCATCGGGCGCGTCAGCATGGCGCGCGCGATCTCGGGGATCAGCTCCGCGCGATAGCGATTGCGCTGCGGGGCCGAGGAAAAACGGGGATCCGTTGCCAGCCCGGGCCGGTCGATTACACCGCAAAACGCAGTGAACTGGCTGTCGTTGCCGACCGCCACGATGACGTCGCCCTCCTGGCAGCGGAACACCTGGTAAGGCACCATG
>NZ_JBFTLX010000199.1:0-13231 GCF_056396665.1 Cupriavidus sp. 05T313
AAGAAGGTCAAGATTCTGTATTGGGACCGCACCGGCTTCGCGTTGTGGTACAAGCGGCTTTCGCGCGGCCGGTTTCCTTCGCCGGCGACGCTAGCCCAGCGTGGCTTCACGCTGGCCGAATTGAACGCTTGGCTCGAGGGCATCGAGATCCCTGCGGTTCGGCCCCACTGCACCGTCGCCGCCACGCGCATCTTGTGACTTGTAAACCTGCCGGCGCTGGCGCATCATGGCGCCATGCTTCCGGTACTGACACCCTCCGACCTGCCAGCCGATCTCGAGGCGGTACGTACCCTCACGCTGGAGCAGAATCGGGTCGCCCGCGCGCTGTGGGAGCAACTGGAKATATTGAAGCACCAGATCGCGCAGCTTAACCGCGCGCACTTCGGCGCCAGCTCCGAACGCGCTTCCGAACGGTCCGCTTTGGATAACCAAGGCTGTATACACAGTTGGTCCGCCATATACTGAATGCCCGGGTTTAAGCGCACCGTTGCAGGTCGAGGGCCCATGAGGCTTCCTTTGCATATTAGGGTGCGGAATCCCCAAAGGCATTTGTGGTTCCGTATCCGATTTTTGATACCGGCACGCCGTGCACACGCTCGCCTAGCCAGGGGCGCAAGGACGCAAGCTCCATCGGCCGGCCGAAGAGATAGCCCTGCGCAAGGCGTATTCCCTTGGCAATAAGCCTAGCCCGCTGGTCCTCGGTTTCCACGCCCTCGGCTATTACCGTCAGGTCCAACGCCCTCGCGAACTCGACCATCACGTCAATGACCTTGGTACTTACTCTATCTCCTGGCCCGGCTTGGACGTAACTCTGGTCAAGCTTGATGACATCGAGATCGAACGTCTGGAAATACGCGAGACTGCAGTACCCCGTGCCGAAGTCGTCGATTGCCAGCTTCAGCCCCCGCGCCTTTGCACGCTCGACTTCGCTGCGCTGGGGCTCGCTCAGCACAATCGCATTGCGTTCGGTAATCTCGAGTAGGGGTGTCACGTTGGCGCTTAGCAGATCGAACACAGGCGAGTCGTCGGCCCAAAACGCACGATCGGCGAAGTGCTCGCCGGTGACGTTGAACGCCACGTGGAATGTCGGCGGGAGTGCCAGTTGCGACAGGTCACGCACAACCTGCGGGATTAGGGTTCGCGTCAGCGCCACCGCCATCCGCCGTTGTTCGATAACGGAGATGAAGGCGCCCGGCTCGAGCAGGCCGCGACGCGGATGCCGCCAGCGGGTCAGCACTTCGACGCCAAGGCACGCCCCCAATTCAAGGTCGATCACCGGCTGATAGTACGGAATGAACTCACCATTTCGCAGGCCCCGGCGCACATCCGTCGCAGAAGACTTTTGCAATGCCTGCAGCAGCCGTGCCCCATGGCCTCGGAACCCGCCAGCTAGGGTGCGCCTTAGTATTCTTGCCAAGACCGATGCTTCGCCACGCCCGCTGCTCACGCTGCCGCTGGTAGATGAAGGGTGACTGACGTACCGCGCCCGGGCTCGGTATCCAGCACAATCTCGCCGCAGTGCTGCAGTACGATCTGCCGCACGATGGTCAGCCCAAGACCCGTGCCACTTGGTCCGCCAGGCCGGCCGGCCCGGTAGAAACAGTTGAATGCCATGTGTGCTTCTTCCTGCGTCATGCCGATACCCTTGTCAAGGACGCAAATCGAGACCTTGTCGCCGGCATCAGCCGCGGCGATCGCGACTTCGACTGCGCTCTGCGGTTCTGAATACTTAAGGGCGTTGTCGATCAGATTGCGGATGGCGCGTTCAAGCTGCTGCCGATCGCCCATTGCAATGACCGGCTCACGCGCTGCCACTATCCGGATCCGCTGCTCTTCCGAGAACGCGTTGGCGACCACACTACGGGCGAGCGAGTTCATGTCGACTTTCTGCATCTCGGCTTGTCCCGTGCTACGCGCTTCGATACGTGCCAGGTCAAGCAGGTCAGACAGTATTCCGTTGATCTGTGCTGCGCGGCTGCGCAGCGCCTGGTAGATGCGTGGCCGCTTGTCCTGCGGGACCATGTTTTCCGCCAGCAACTCGGCGTAGCCGGCAACGCTGGCCATGGGTGACTTGAGTTCGTGCGCAACTGTGGACACGAAATGGGATTTCATCCGTTCGCGCCGGATGCGATCGGTCATGTCTCTTAGCACAAGCACCGTGCCATTTCCGTCGACGGCATGAACCAGGCGAACCTCGTAGGTTGGCGAGTCGGGCCCGTCGAACTCGACCAGCGCTGCAAATTCAGTCGCGGCGCCGGGGCGGTCCAACTCAGCGAGCAGTTCGGCGGCGCTGCAGCCATGCCGCGAAGGCTGCCGGCCGCGATAGAGCAACTGGACGAATTCGCGAGGCGTGGCGCCGCGCAGTTGGCTCAGCGATACCGCCAGCATCTCACACAAAGCATCGTTGGCTTCATCAATGACCCGGTCGTGCCGAAGTGCGGCGACGCCGTCGGGCATCGCCTGGAATAGCGTGCGCAGCCGTTCCTTCTTTCTCCTCAGTCCGTCGCTGATCACTGCCTCGCGCTCGGCCAGAGCCACGAGTTCGTGCATCACCCGAGCCTGTGTGAGGTGCAAGCGCACGATCAGCAGGGAGGAAACCAGTCCGAAAAGCACGATGATCGTCAACGAGCGCTGGCTGGTATTGGAAAGGAATTCGCGAACACCGTCACCTACGGTTGCAAGAATGCGCCACAACGCCACTGCGCCCCAGAGGCAAGTGAGTAGAGCGATCGCCGACCAAGACCGCTTGCTCCTGGAACCTGCCGCTGCTGTCGCAGCCGATCGGTAAAAATGCAAGTTCATAGGCACCGAAGAAGCAAGGCGGCGCGGCCGCCGGGCGATACGCAGGTATGGTGCTGCGGCACACACATCAACAGCACTTCAACTGCCAAGTTCACTTCCCACACAGTGTTGCCTTTACGGTGCGAATCGGCGGCTATCCACGTACGGTGCACCGAAGGAAACCTGGCACCGTCCCCCAAGTTGTCGAAGGAGTATCATATTTGCGTTTATTCCTGGCAATAAGTTGTGTTTTCGCACCTTTCTATAGAATAATGGGATTCAAGCACAACTCTTCGCACAACGGTTGCGTCACATGACACGAACCCGATGACCGATCCGCGCTACTATTCCACCAAGTCCACCGCTGAAAAGCTTGGCGTTTCGCTACGCACGATCCAACTCTGGGTTGCGAATGGACGCCTCCCGGCATGGAAAACCGACGGGGGTCATCGACGCATACCGGCCGAGGTGGTGGACCGCCTCGTGGCGGACCAACGGGATCAGTCGAGCGGGCGTAGCACCGATCACCACAAAAGAGCGTTTCGCGTCCTTTTGGTGGAGGACGACGAACACCTGCTGGAAATATATTCCGCCGCCCTAGCGAACCTGACGCCCCCCATTGAGATTCTCCAAGCCACAAATGGCTACGACGCGCTACTCCAGATTGGCAGGTCAAATCCCGATCTGATCATCCTCGACCTCGTCATGCCTGGCATGGACGGCTTTCGCCTGTGCCGGACACTCGACGCCCGGCCGGAAGGTGCCACGTCGCAAGTTGTGGTCGTGACGTCGCTTGACAAGCACGCGATCGCCGATCTTGGCGGCCTTCCCAAGCGCATCCATGTGTTCCCCAAGCCTATTCCGCTATCAATGCTGCAATCGCTGGTGACAAACCAGCGCGACGCCAACCCAGCCTAAAGCCTGCCTATCCGTAGATTGCGGGATGCGATGCACCCGCAGGATCCGTGCGTGCATTGTATATCGTTTTTGCACATATTCAAGTATGTTGATATCATATTTGCACGTATTGGTGAGAGACGCAACCGCGCACCGGCCTTCATAGTGCTCCGGCAGTTGCACCCCTCGCGCCGTCGACGGCACCTAGCGGCTGTCTGTACCTACTTTTTTGGGTGGCTAGGATTCATGGGTCTGGAGATATATAGGCCGGTAGCGGCGGAAGGCACCGCGCGCACCATCACCCCGGGCATTTCGGCATTCATGCTCGTATTGTCGGTCTGGCTGGGGTTCGCGCTCTGGGCCGGATGGGACAGAGGCAGCGAATTACGCAGGATCCAGGCTGATGCCGACCGGCTTGCCYATACCCTCGGCCAGCACGTCGAGCGCACATTGATGGAGGCGGACCAACTGACCTCCCTGCTAGGCGGCGCCGTCATCGAACGGGGGCTGGATTTGCCGCTTGCCGAATGGACCCGCAACGGTCATCTCGGTGTCGAACCCTTCCTTCAAACCGCGATTCTGGACGAAAGTGGCGTCCTCAGGGCATCGACCAATCCGACATTCGAAGYGCTTGACCTAGGCGATAGCGAGCATTTGCGCATACACGCCGACAATCCCAGGCCGACATTGTTTGTCAGCAAGCCGCTGCGGGGGCGCAGTTCAGGTCGCTGGGTAGTTCTGCTTTCCAAGGGAATCGTTGGGCCGACCGGCCGTTTCATGGGGGTCGTAGTGGTGTCGCTTGACCCACTCTCCCTGACGAGCATCTACAAAAGCATCTATTTGGGCAGCCGGGGTGCAATCGGTCTGCTGGGTACCAATGATCTCATCTACCGGGTGCGTTGGAGCGGGGCGGCTTCCGACCCTGGGCAACCGCTGCCGGCGAGCTCTGCGGCCCGGCGAGCCGTAGCTGCCGCGGCCCACGCCGAAGTGGTGGAGAAGAGCCCACTGGACGACGTCGAGCGCATTTATGGCGTACATCGGCTGTCGAGAGGAAACCTGGCGGTCGTGATCGGCTACGACCTCCATGAAGCACTATCAACGTACCGCAGCAGGCTGCTCCTCGTCGCTTGCATCGCAAGCTTCGTATCCGCGCTGATCATCCTCGTCCAGATGCGCCAGGCCAAGTCAATCAAGAGGATGGCGAAGCTAGCGGATCGCGAGGCAGTGGTCAGCCGCCGGCTACGAGAAAGGAACCAGCACCTGCATGCGCTGTTCTTTGCGTTGCCGGACGGCGTTGCCATTTTCGATAAGGATCGCCACGTGGAAGACGCCAACGGCGGGCTGTGCGACGCCCTGGACGTTTCGCCCGGGGACTTGCGCGGCGCCACGCCACAACGGTTCGTTGACCTTCTGTATCGAGGCCGACGTCCCACGCGGGACTCAGTCACCCCGTCCGAACTACTTGCGAAGATCGACTGTGCCGCAGTCTCGCACGAATTTAGCGGCGTTATCGAGTTCGATATAGCGGATTCATCCAGCTACGCCATTCGTGTTGTGCATACCAGCGACGGCGCTGGCTGTGTGGTGGCTGTCTGGGACGTAAGCGCAATGCGGCGCGAGGAACGGGCCAAATCGCATTTCATTGCTACCGCAGAAGCTGAAATCAAGATACCCATCGCAAACGTCGTCGGATATGCCGACCTCCTCGCCGCCGATCTGATCCCCCCGGAAAAACGCCTTGGCATCTATCGCACGATTCGTTCGCAAGCCCAGCGCATCAGCCAGTTCGTTTCGAATCATCTTCAACTGACGCGCCTGGAAACACTAGGAGCATCCGAGATGACGTTTCATCGGGTGGATCTCGCAAGGCTCGTGCGAGACGTTGTTGAGGCAGGGTTCACGGACGATAGCCGGGTGACGCTGGAGTCCGCGAGAGAGCCTGTCTGTGTGATGGGTGACTCCGCCTCCCTCGCCAGCGTGATACGCCATTTGCTGGAGAATGCCGTGAAGTACGGGCTTGGGAGAGAGGTCAACATCTCGGTCGCTAGCGCGTCGGACGAACGCCGCAACGCCATGCTGAAAGTGACCGATCGAGGCATGGGGATCAAAGTTGACGAACTCGGGCTGGTGTTCGACAAATTTTTCCGAGGCAAGCTGCAGCGCGGGTCGGCCGGCGATGGACTGGGCCTTGCCCTCGTGCGTGAGATTGTGCTGCTGCATCGCGGCCATATTTCTCTTGAGAGCGAAGTAGGCAAGGGCACGACCGTTACGCTGCACCTTCCGGCGGTGGAATAACTTGCCAGCTTCCAAAGAGGTCGCTCGCAGCGCGGGCAGCGTCCTTTGGCCACCTGGATGGGGTCAACCCGGATGCGCGGTCTTCTGACAAACATCCTGGCATGATCGATCGCATGTCGGCCGCTACGCGATCTGATGGAGCGCTGCAGGCGCCTTGCAGCGGAACGTGTAGTCGGCATCCAGATCGGCATGTTCACCGCCCGGAGTCGCGCCCGGCGATGCCTTCGCGGCGCTGTCGCTGGCGGCTGTGAATGCCGGCGTCAACGCGCCGAAATCGAGTTGCACGGACTCCAGGTGGCAACCCGCGGCAGGCGATGTCACGAAGATTGCCTCGCCATCGCGCAATCGCGCCATGGCTTGTTGCGCGACGGCCTTCTCGGCCGCGCTACGCGGCGCGCGTTCGAAGCCGACGAGATTCGTCAAGGGGGCTTCCAGATGCACCACGAGAACGGACCCTTCCTGCGCCACCTCCCGTTCCGCCACCCCACGTACATGGGCCTCTTGCGGGCTTGCGCTGTGAATCCGCAGAAAAACAACGCTCAACGCACTTATGCGCTTGAGATTCATTGAGCCAACCGCGTCGCTGAAGCGCACGCTCTCGCAATATCTGGTGGACCGCGTGAACTCGGCACCGAATATCGAAGTTAAGACGTGCACGCATGGCACGGCGCTCGCCGGGGACGAGACGCTGCGTGAAATCACGCTGACCGATGTGCGCACCGGCCAGCACCGCAACGTGAAGACGCACTGGCTCTTCGTCTGCATCGGCGGCGTGCCGCAAACAGAATGGGCGGCGCAGGTGGGCATCGTGCGGGACGAGGCAGGCTATCTCGTCACCGGTCCAGACCTGCGCGAGTTCGAGCACGGCCTGCTATGGCCGCTCGAGCGCGCACCGCTGCATCTGAAGACCAGCATGCCGGGCGTGTTCGCTGCGGGCGACGTGCGCCATGCGTCGATCAAGCGCGTTGCGTCGGCGGTAGGCGAGGGCGCGATGTGCGTGGCGCTGGCGCTGGTGCATCGCTATCTGAATGGCGGCTGAACGGCCGCGCACGGTGACGTGCGTTCGGCAAGAGGTGGCGACCATGACTCCGAAGCGCACACATCTGAATCAAGCCTGCGTGCTGCAGACCGACAAGCCCTGTTGCCAAGAATGCGTGAGGCTCGGAAGGCGACGCCGCGTAAGCGGCATCGCCCTCGGGCCTTCCCTCATACGTGCGCCGGTTTCTGCTCCTTCGCCTGGCGCGCCGCTTGCGCATCGGCGGATTGCTTCTGCACGCGCACCGCATTCGCGCCCGAGTCGTAGGTGATCGTCACCTTGTCGCCGTCGCGCACGTCGCCCCGCAGCAACGCATCGGCGAGTTGCGATTCCACTTCCGCCCGGATCTTGCGCTTGAGCATCCGTGCGCCGAACTCGGGGTCATAGCCGATCTCAGCGAGATGATTGCGCAGCGAATCGTCGAACGACAACTCAATGTTTTGTCCGGCCGCGGTGCGCTGCACGCGCTCGAGTTGCAGATCAACGATGCTGCGGATCTGCGCCTTGCCGAGCGCATGGAACACCACGACTTCATCGACCCGGTTCAGGAACTCGGGCCTGAAGTGATGCCGCAGTACCTCCATAATACGGTCGCGCAGCGCRGGGTAGTCGAGCTGCTTCTTGTCGGAGCGCATGTTGTCCTGGATCATCTGCGAACCGATATTGCTTGTCGCGATGATGATCGTGTTCGTGAAATCCACGAGACGTCCTTTGCCGTCGGTGAGACGGCCTTCGTCGAAGAGCTGCAGCAGGATGTTGTGCACCTCCGAATGCGCCTTCTCGATCTCATCGAGCAGCACCACGCTATATGGGCGGCGCCGCACCCGCTCAGTCAATTGACCGCCTTCCTCATAGCCGACATAGCCCGGAGGCGAGCCCACCAACCGCGCCACTGTATGCCGCTCGGAGTACTCGCTCATGTCGATGCGCACCAGCGCGTTCTCGTCGCCGAACACCGAGGCGGCGAGCGCTTTGGCGAGCTCGGTCTTGCCCACGCCAGTCGGTCCGAGAAAAAGGAAGCTCGCGGTCGGCTTGCCGCCTTCGGTGAGACCGGCACGGGAAAGCCGGACGGCCTTCGCGACGGCGCTGACCGCCTCGTCTTGGCCGACCACACGCTCCCTCAGGCGCTCTTCGAGACGCAGCAGCTTCTCTCGGTCCTCAGCGGTGAGTTCGGACACCGGCACGCCGGTGAGCGACGCCACGACCTGCGCGATGTCCTCCGCCGTCACCTCTTGCGAACTGGTGCCGCGTTCCTTCTTCCACGCTTCGGTCGCATCGTTGAGGCGCTTCTGTTCGGAGACGAGCTTGCCTTCCAGTTCCTTTGCCTTATCGAACTGCTTGGCCGAGCTTGCCGCGTCCTGTTCCTGGCGCGTGCGGCGGATGGTCGCCTCGATGTCGTGCAGTTGCATCGGCCGGGAATTCGACGAGATGCGCACACGGGCGGCCGCCTGGTCGAGCAGGTCGATGGCCTTGTCCGGCAGGAATCGCGCGGCGATATAGCGGTCCGAGAGCTTGGCCGCAGCCGCGATGGCCTCTTCGGTGATCTTCACCTTGTGATGCGCTTCAAGACGGTCGCGCAGTCCGCGCAGGATCTCGATGGTTTCCGCGACGCTCGGCTCGGGCACGTTCACCGGTTGGAAGCGGCGCTCGAGCGCCGAGTCCTTCTCGATGTACTTTTGGTATTCGTTGAGCGTCGTGGCGCCCACGAGATGCAGTTCGCCGCGCGCGAGCGCCGGCTTGAACACGTTACCGATATCGAGCCCGCCTTCGCCGCCGCCCTGGCCGGCACCGACGATCGTGTGCAATTCATCGATGAAGACGATCAGCCGGTCCTGGTTCTCGACGATCTCATCGAGCACCTGCTTCACGCGCTCTTCGAACTCGCCGCGATACTTTGCGCCCGCGACCACGCTGTTTATATTTAACTCGACGACGCGCTTGCCGCGCAGCACTTCCGGCACCTGGTCCTGGGCGATGCGCTGCGCGAGTCCTTCGACGATCGCCGTCTTGCCAACGCCCGGTTCGCCAATCAGCACCGGGTTGTTCTTGCGCCGGCGGGCAAGAACCTCGATAGTCGTTTCGATCTCCTTGTCCCGGCCGATCACCGGATCGAGCTTGCCGCGCCGCGCAAGTTCGCTGAGATCGCGCGCGTACTTGTCGAGCGTTGGCGTGGTAGAGCGGCCCTCGACCGTGCCTTCCTCGGCGCCCTTGCCGACCACCTTGACTGTCTTCTGCCGGAGCGCATGCGACGATAGTCCGTACTTGCGCAGCAGCTCGCCCGCGAAGCCGTCCTCCTCTTCGACAAGCCCGATCAGGATATGCTCCGGTCCGACATAGCTGTGGCCGAGTTCCCGTGATGCAGTGAGCGCGTTCTCCAGCGCGCTCTTTGCGCGCGGCGATACGCCGATGCGCTCCTCGTCCGTCTTGTCGCCGCGAGTGCCGCGCGGAGCGTTCTGATCGACGTCCTTCTTGATCTCTTCGGGATCGAGCTTGAATTCGCGCAGGATCTCCTGCACCACGTTGTTGTCAGCGAGTGCGAGCAGCAGGTGTTCTGTATCGACTTCGGACTTGCCGAACTCGACCGCCGCTTGCGCGGCCGCCTGCAAGCGGTCCAGGCCGCTCTCGCTCAGGAACGTCTGCAGGTCGACGGCTTCGCGCGCACGGCGATGCCGACGCGGCCGGCCGCCGGCCCTCACCGCGCGTTCACCCACGCCCTCGCCCTCATCGCCGCCCTCTCCTGCGCGCTCGCGCGTCTCGTCCGTCTGGCCGAGAGATTGCCGACCGCCGCGCCTGCCTTCGAGCGGCGACCACATGTCGTCGAAGAGACTTTCGAAGAGGCCGCCGTGAAAGAGTGATTCAAGCGGCGAAAGGCTGCGCTGGTTGCGTGCCATGAACGCCATGTAGTGCTCGTCGCACAGCGTCAACTGACGACGCTGGCCGTTCTCGGTGATCGTGATCTGCGCGGTCGCCGGCTTTCCGCAAACGCTGCAAATGGCCATGATATTCTCCGTTGGATAGGCAGTGGAGGTTTGAAGACGAGGAGTCGTGCGCAAGTGGTGAGGAGATGCCCCCTCGCGCGCAGGAACGCCGCAGTTGGTCGTCGACGCGAGCAAGCAGCATGGCGCGATGTCGCCGTGCGCATCGCGCTACTTGATCTCGATGCGCCGCGTCGCCGCAGGTTCCTTGGCCGCTTTGGGCACCCGCACGGTGAGTATGCCGTTCTCGAAATTCGCCTCGGCGCGTTCGAGATCGACGCCAGAAGGAAGCGGAATCGCGCGCTGGAACTGTCCGAACGCCCGCTCCACCCGGTAGCAGCCCTTCTCGTCGCTCTTCGATTCGATGCGCTTCTCGCCGGTCAGCACCAGCATGTCCTCGAGGACTTCGAGCTCCACGTCCTCGCGCGACAGTCCTGGCAACTCGGCCACGATGCGCAGCGCGTCGCCGTCGTCGATCACGTCGAGGCGCGGCTGAACGCGGCTAGGACTGAAGTCGCCGAACCAGTTGCCGAGCGGTCCCATCCCGCCGAACGGATCGCGTATCAGGTCCGTGAGAAGATGCAGGGGATCGGGCAGTGGCCAGCGCGCCGTATCGAACGATGCCGGCCATGCGGACGCGGCCGCATCCGGGGTCAACGGCGCGGGGGCCTGCTGTGAGGTCGCAGGCGCGGCGTTCACCTTCGCGCCCGCGCTCTTTTCCTCGGGGCTCTTGCGCAGGAAACGGAAGGGGTTCCACCTATCGAGGTCCAATAGCATCGCTATGCTCCTTGTTCCGGCGAGCCGCCAGAGTGGCCCGAATCGTCAGTGAATCGTGCTGCGGCGTCGCGGCCCGACGTCAGCCCTTGGCATATTCGAACTCCGGCAGTTTTTTCAGCGCCTCCTTGTTTGCGCCGGGCAGGATTGCCTTCGGCGCCATCTGCTTGAAATGCTGAACGGGGATGGCGACGCGATGGGTTGCCATTCCGAGAAAGCCACCCACGTCGATAATCACGGCGGAGAGCGAGCCATCGGGTGCCACAATCAGGTCATCGACGCGGCCGATCTTTTCGTTCTTTTCGTTGTAGACATCGGCGTGGATCATCTTCGATGCGCGCCAGCCCGTTGCAACCAGTTGCGCTTCGGTGACGGTTACGCCAAGTGTCGCCTTGCCCGCGATAGGAGCATCCTGCGCGGTCGCGCCGCTGGCCACCAAGCCACCAGCGGATAGCGCAAGCACGAGGGTCGACAGCCTTGCGGCCGATGGGAGGTTGGTCTTCATGGTGTTCTCCAGAATGCGCAGCGGGATACGTGGACGCCTGGCGCAGGATGCGCTCAGGAGTGCAGCGGCATTCTCTGCTTGTCGCGAAGGACGGGGCGCAAGGTCCGTGCGCCGAGGCAGAGGACGAGCAGAAGCACGCCGGTCACGATCGCGTAGGCACTGATCATCCAGACGAGGGCGAGTGCGCCGGCACCGGGGGCGAGCTGCCGAACAGCACCGACAGGAAGCTGATGAAAAACAGCAGCCGCTCTCTGCGGTCGCGCCTCTTCAGCCGCACCCCGGCGATAAGGTCAAGCACTCCGGTGACGATGGCGTTCGCGCCCATCACGGCGATTAGAACGAGCGCAGTGACACCTGGCGCTGCGACGGCGATCAGGCCCGCAGCGATTGTGCACAGGCCGAGCAGCAACGGCATCCACCAGTCTGTGCGGATCGAGCGATGTCGTATTGGCGTGCTGACCGCCGCGATGCCTCCGATGAGTGCATACGCCGCGAACATCGCGACGAGAAGCCGCAGCGTGAGACCAGGCCAGAAGAGCGCGAGGAGGCCGAACAGGATTCCCGCGGCGCCACGCAGCGCGAGCATCCACCATGCGCGTCCGAGCAGTTCTTCCATTGTTGGGTACCTCGCTCGAGTCACCAGTATCCGGCCAATACAGCATGCGCAATTGTTATGCCGCGAATATCGTCAAGCATACGTCCGGAAGGCGCGCGCTTCTTTCGAGTTCTTGCCCAGAGGTGTCGGATTCCTGCGCGTGTTGGTCGCTCACGGATCGAGTCGCGAGCGCATCACCCGATCGTGGGGCGGTGGCGGAAAGCCTGGGGCGTGCAGCGCGCATATCGATGAAACACCTCGGTGAAATGCTGCTGCGTCTGAAAGCCCGCGCGTGCCGCGACATCGATCAGCGGGAGACTGGACGTGCCATTTGCTCCATGGTGCGCGTTTGCCACGGAGGCGGGTCGAAGTCGTGACCGTCGAAGTATAGTGTTCCCTTTCCATCTATGTTAGGTTTGTTTTTTTACGTGCATATGGACGCGCCGCATTATGGTCGGCAGAAATGCAGAAGCCTGCAGCACAGCACATCACTGGGCACGTCGCTTCCAGTCGCTCGGCGTTGAGGTACGGCTGATCAGTCCACAGTATGTGTCACCGTTCGTTAAGACCAACAAGAATGACCGCAACGATGCCGAAGCGATCGTCGAGGCCGCCAGCGGACCCGCCATGCGCTTCGTTATGGTCAAATCGGTCGAGTAACAGGACATTCACGCCGCGCATCGGATGCGCGCAGTCCTGATCCGCCATCGTACAGCCATGATCAACCAGATGCGTGGCTTGCTCGGTGAACGGGGACTCACGATTTCGCGTTCACCCGAGGCGTTCAAGCGCGCAATCCCGGATCTACTCGGCAAGAGCGCCGACGAACTGAGGTCGTTCTGCCAGACGCTGCTGACTGAACTGCTGCAGCACCTGAATGCAATCGAGGAGCGTGTCCATCTGATCGAAGCATCTATCCAGTCGTTCATGAAGCAATCCGCGCTGTGCAAGAAGATCGCGGAAGTGCCCGGCATCGGTCCGATCACCGCCACAGCCATGGTTGCCGCCGTCGGCGACCCCAAGCAATTCAGGAACGGGCGGCATCTGGCGGCCTGGCTTGGCCTGGTGCCACGTCAGTACTCCTCGGGAGGCAAACCTCGGCTGCACGGCATCAGCCGGCGCGGCGACACGTACCTGCGGACCCTGCTTATCCACGACGCGCGGGCCGTCCTGCGTTACTCAACGACAAAGACCGACCCACAGAGCGTCTGGCTGCAGCAGTTGATCGCGCGACGGGGGCACAACTGCGCGGCAGTCGCGCTGGCCAACAAGAACGCGCGCGTCATCCAGGCGCTGCTCAGTAGCGACTCGACCTTTATGACGCGAAGCGCCGCCGCATAGCCCAAAAAACCGCTTGCAAGGAAGGAGATGCC